>DASVNS010000450.1:0-16997 GCA_036383735.1 Phenylobacterium sp.
CCTGGCTGGAATTGCGGCGGCGTCAGGCCAGGGCGCGGCGGGCGCGCTTGAGCAGCCCGAATTCCTGACCCAGCTGCTCGAACACCGCCAGCACCTGGTCGATCTGTTCCGGCGTGTGGGCGGCGCTGACGCTGGAGCGCAACAGGGCCTGGTTGTCCGGCGTGGCCGGCGGCACCGCGAGGTTCAGGTAGACCCCGTTCTGCAACAGGGCGTTCCACATGGTCACGGCCATCGCTTGATCCGGCATCACCACCGCGGTGATCGGGCTGGCGTGCGGGCCGACCACATAGCCGAGGTTGCGCAGGCCGTCGTAGAGGCGGTCGGCGTTCTGGGCCAGGCGAACGCGCAGGTCACTGTCCTCTTCCAGCCGCTTCAGGGCCGTCAGGGTCGAGGCGATCACCGCCGGCGGCAGCGAGGCGGTGAACATGTACGGCCGGCTGACGATGCGCAGCAGGTCGAAGTTGTCCTCGTTCGAGACCAGGAAGCCGCCCACGGCGCCCAGGCTCTTGGAGAAGGTGCCGACGATGAAGTCGACGTCGTCCTCGACGCCCGCGGCCTCGGACAGGCCGCGGCCCTTCTCGCCGAGCACGCCCATCGAGTGGGCCTCGTCCACCAGCAGGTAGCCGCCCATCTCGCGCTTCACGGCCGCGAATTCCTTGAGCGGCGCCACGTCGCCGATCATCGAATAGATGCCCTCGACCACGATGAGCCGGCCGCCGGGCGCGTCGCCCAGCCGGCGCAGGCGTTTGGCCAGGTCTTCGGGATCGTTGTGGCGGAAGCGGATGACCTCTGCGCCCGACAGCTTGGCGGCGTCATAGATCGACGCGTGGCTGTCGGCGTCGAGGATCAGATGATCGCCGCGACCCACGAGGGCCGAGATCCCGCCCAGGTTCGCCTGATAGCCGGTGGTGAACACCATGGCGTGTTTGCGGTCGTAGAAGCGGGCCAGCGCCTGCTCCAGCGCCGTGTGGCCGCTGAACGTGCCGTTGGCGAACCGCGAGCCGGTGGTGCCGGTGCCCCACTCGCGCACAGCCTTGGCCGACGCCTCGATACAGGCCTCGTCGAACGTCAGGCCCAGGTAGTTGTTGGTGCCCAGCAGGATGACCTTGCGGCCGTCGAGCATGCCCTCGGTCGGAGAGAGAACGGCGTCGAATCGAACGCTGGAGGGGTCGGCCCCCGCCGCGCGGATGCCATCCAACGGGGCGCGATAGCCCAGGTGCTTGTCAAGCAGCGACATCCTTAAGCCTTCACCCGCAGCTTGTTGATCAGATCAGAAAGGTCGCCGACCGTCTGAACCGTCGCGAGACGATCCAAGGGAATCGAAAGATCAAAACGATCTTCAAGCTCCATGACGATGTTCATGAGTGCAAGCGAATCCACGGCAAGATCGCGAGCGATGTCCGTATCCTGGGTGACCTGAACGCTACGGCCCAGGACCGTCTCGGCCGCTCGCGCGACTTCACGGACGGTCAAATCCGTCGCCAGTTCCACCATTCGCGAGCCCCCCATCGGCTCCAATGCGCTTAACGCCAAACGGGTACCTAAGCCTGTCCGCCCGGTTTTTCCACCCGTGGCGGGACATCAGGTCACAAATCCGCAGCTAATGTTTCATCCATGCCGCACTGCGGTACCATGCGACGGTCGTCGAAAATCCCGTGGCCAGGTCATAGATCGCGGATGGGAGGCCCTCTGCACGCGCCTCCGGCGGGACCGCCCAATCCGGATGCAGGAGTTCGCGCGCCTTGGCCGAGGTCAGCATCGGGGTGCGCCGCAGAAGCACAGTGAAATCATTCGTGATCCCTATGGCGTGGATCAGGGCCATGGGAACCGGCGCAAAGTGCGGCGTGCGGCCGCAGGCGTGGGCGGCCGCGGCCATGAGTTCTCGCCAGGAGTAGCCGTCGGGCCGGGCGTCGCACAGGGCGACCGTGCGCCCGGTCGAGGGCGCGGCGGCCAGGGCCACGGTCTGGCGCGCAGCATCCTCCACGTGGATCATGGCTACCCGCGCGGCCTTGCTCAGCAGGGGAAGCACCGGGCTCACCGCCGCCGCCTGGAACACCGGAAGCAGCTCGCGGTCGCCGGGACCATAGATGGCGCAAGGGCGAGCGACCGTCAGGCGCCCGCCGAGCAGCTCGGTCATGGCCTCTTCGCCGGCGCGCTTGCTGGCGCTGTAGTGGGAAAGGGCCGGCTCGCGCGCCGTCAGGCTCGAGACCAGCACCACGTGCGGGACGCCCGCGGCCGCCACCGCGATCCGGCGCGCGCCGGCCACGTTCACCGCATCGAACGCCGCCCGGTTGGCCGCCTTCACCAGCCCGGCCCCATGGATGACGACGTCGGCGCCCGCGCAGAGCCGGCGCAGCGCCGCCTCGTCGCCCAGGTCGCCGACCACCACCTCCGGGATCGCCTCCCGCCAGAGCGGATCGATGGGGTCGCGGCGGCACAGCACACGCACCCGCCAGCCTTCCGCCGCCAGTGTGCGGACGATCTGGCGGCCGAGGAAACCGGTGGCCCCGGTGACCGCCGCCAGCCTGCCGCCGCCGGGCGGGCCGGTCAGGCCGGCTCCTCCTGCTTGAAGGCGCCGCTGAGGAACAGTATGCGGGCCTTGGAGCGACTGAGCTTGCCCGACGAGGTCTGGGGCAGGGCATGGGCGCCCACCAACTCGACCTTGGCCTCCACGCCGTGCCGGGCGCGGAGCACGGCCGCCACGTCGTCGGTCAAGGTGCGGCGCACCTCGGGATCGCTGCTGCGCGCCTGGACCAGCACCACCAGCCGTTCGCCGGCGTCCTCGTCGATCGAGAAGGCGGCGACGTCGCCGCTCCGCAGCCGCTCGACCTCGGACTCCGCGGTCCATTCCAGGTCCTGCGGCCAAACGTTGCGGCCGTTGAGCAGGATCAGGTCCTTGGCGCGGCCGGTGGGCACGATCTGGCCCTCGGCCAGGTAGCCGAGATCGCCGGTGTCCAGCCAGCCGTCGCTGCTCAGCGCCGCAGCGGTGGCCTGGGGATCGCCGAAGTATTCGCGCATCAGGCTGGGCCCGCGGACGAAGATTCGGCCCACGCTGCGCTCCGCCAGCATCTGGCCGCCCTCGTCACGCACTTCCAGCTCGTGGCCGCTGAAGATCGCGCCGCAGCGGACGAACGGGCGCGAACGCGACCCGGCGCCGGGGGTGACCGCGCCATCCTTTTCCATCCGCTCGACGTCGACCGTGTCGAAGATCAGGCCCTTGCCCAGCGGCGACATCGACAGGCCCAGGGTCGCTTCGGCCATGCCGTAGCTGGCGACGAACGCCGTCGCGGAGAACCCGGCGGTGGCGTAGCGCTCGGCAAAGGCGGTGAGGGGGCCGGGGCGCACCATGTCACCGCCGCAGCCGGCCACCCGCCAGCCCGACAGGTCGAGGCCTTCCCGCGTCCCGTCCCCGCGCTTGGCGCAGAGCTCGTAGCCGAAGCTGGGGCTGTACGAGATCGTGCCGCCGTTCTTCGACATCAGGTCCAGCCACAGCAACGGCCGGCGCACGAAGGCGCCCGTCGGCATCAGGTCGATCGACATCTGGGCCGAGAGCGGCATGAGCAGGAACCCGACCAGGCCCATGTCGTGGTAGAGCGGCAGCCACGATATCGCGCGGTCCTGCGAGGTGACCTGCAGACCTTCGCGGGTCGAGGCCAGGGCGTTGGCCATCAGGGCGCGGTGGGTGCACAGCACGCCGGTCGGGTTCCGCGTGCTGCCCGACGAGAACTGGACATAGCTCGGGTCGTCCGGCGTGGGCGGCGGCAGGTCGGCCAAGGGCGCTTCCGGCAGGTCGGCGACCCGCATCGCGACCTTCGTTCCCGCGGACCGGGCGGACTCCTCCAGCCACGGCAACAGGCTTTCCGGACCGAACACCGCCGCGGCGCCGGCGGAGGCCAGCATGCGCCCGATCTGTTCCACATAGGCGTCGCGGCCGCCCAGCGGCGCCGGCAACGGCAGCGGCGCCGGCGTCAGCCGGGCATACTGGCAGGCGAAGAAGGCCACGACGAAATCGGCGTCGGTGTCGGCCACCAGGCCGATGCGGTCGTTCGTCTTGAGGCCGGCGGCGAGGAAACGCGCCGCCATCGCCCGTGCGCGGTCGCGCAGCACGGCGTAGGGGATCGCCTCCACCAACTCGCCGCGCAGGCCGTAGAGATTGATGCCGGTCGGGCCCTGGGCGGCGAAGTCCAGCGCCTCGGTCAGGGTCGCGAAGCCATCCGGGTGGAACGGACGGTCCGGCGCGGTAGGAGTAACAGTCAAACGTCGCCTTTCAGACTTTCGGAATCCGGCGCGGGCGTCACCACCGCGTGCCGGATCCCGTTCTCTCTCAGGATGAACCACAGCATGCCCAGGGCAAGGGCGCCCGCCGCCGCAGCCAGGCCCGCGCCCGCGCCTATAAGGCCGAACCGCGTCACGAGGAAGGGCAGTGTCGCCAGGAAGGCGGCGCTGACCGCCAATCTGACCCGCACCGCGGCGCCCGCCTTGCCCAGCGAGATGAGCATCGGCTCCAGCGGGAGCGCGAAGACGCCGATCACCGCGGCGCCCACTTGCCAGTTCATCACCTCGGCGGCCGGCGCGAACGCCTTGCCCATCACCAGCGTCAGCAGCGCCGGCCCGGCCAGGGCGCTGCCGGCCAGGATCACCAGGGCCACGCCGCCCGCCAGCAGGCCCACGTTGCGCGCGAGCCGCCACATGGCGTGGTGGTGTTCGTCGGCGCGCAGCCGCGCGAGCTCAGGATAGAGGGCCGGCGTCAGCAGCTTGGCGGGCTTGGCCAGCGCATCGGCCACCTGTCGGCCGATGCGCCAGAACGCCGCCTGCGACGGCCCGACCAGGGCGCCCACCATCAGCGTCGCCACGTGAGTGAAGGCCACGTCCAGGGTGGTCGCCACATTGGTGTTCCAGGCGAAGCGCCAGGCGCTGGGCATGCCCTCGGTGAGCGGGCCTCGCCACGAGAAGTCCTTGAGGAGGCCGCGTCGCCTGAGTTCGGCCACGGCCGAGCCGGCCAGGTAGAACCAGCTTCCCACCGTCGCGAGCGCCGCGGCGAGCAGGAAGCCGTCCATCGACGCGCCCAGGGCCAGGGCGATGAGGCCGCCCACAATCCGGATCAGCGAGATCAGCCCCGCCTGCCACGCCAGCACGTCGAAGCGATCGAAGAGGCGCAGCAGGCCGAGCGGCGTCGCGGAGACCATGAAGGCGATCGAGAACGTGTAGAGCGCCGCCGCCGGCGCCTCTCTCGGTCCCCAGCCCAGCGCGGCGGCGAACACGAACGCGCCGATCACCCCGACCGTGATGCCAAGCAGCGTGCTGGCGAGGTCCAGGACCAGGGTGAAGCGCAGGACGCGCTGGAACTGCTGGACCTTCCCCTCGCTCAGGGGGCGGGCGCCATAGTGCAGGATGGTTTGCCAGGACTGGAACTTGACCACCTCGCCCAGGAACTGGCCGAACGCCTGGATCAGCACGAAGATGCCCAGGTCGGTGGCCCCCAGCGCGCGCCCGGCGATGGCCATGAAGGCCAGGCCCAGGACAGCGTTGACCGAGCGTCCGCCCAACAGCAGGCCGGCGTTGGCGACCACGCGCCGCAGGATCGGCCGCACGCCGGCGATCTGTTCCGCCTGGGAAGCGCTCATGCGCGGTATGGAACTCCTCGGCCGCCATTCGCGCGGCGCGCCTCAACTACCTCCTACCATGCGGCCGCGCAAAGCCCGGCGGCCACCCGCATCTGCGGCAGCTTACCGGCCTCGCAGAACTTCTTTTCATCGGTCCGCTGAGGTGGCTTGCCAAAGACGCGATTTTGCGTATTTTCCGCGCCCTCGCCGCCGGCCCCCAAAGGGGCGTTCGGGGCACGGCGGGTGCATAGCTCAGTTGGTAGAGCAGCTGACTCTTAATCAGCGGGTCGTAGGTTCGAATCCTACTGCACCCACCATTATTTCAAAGACTTGGTGGAATTTGATCCCCACGACATGGACGCGGGGTACCATATGGGTACCAGCGTCCGCGAAGCGGATCACCGCGCCATCATGTCTCGCACAAATGGCGTCGGATCGGTGGCCGCTGCGTCCCACTTGGCAATGCTCGGGTGGGTCAGCGTGACCACGCAGCGTCCCTGTTGGTCCAAATGCGCAAGGCTCCTCCATCGCCTGGCGTTCCGCTCAACGAACGATCCAGCCAACTCGTGAGCCTGCAACCTTTCGCGCACCCAAGCCCCGGCGGTCCCGCCGAAGCAAAGGATCGTGCGAACGCCGAGCCCGTCGATCACCGCCTGATGCACCGGCCAGCACGCGTCGAGCAGAGCCGCCTTTTCTGCGGCCAGATCGACCTCGCGCGCCGTTCGCACGAACACCACGTTGCTGGCGGGCGCGCGGCGTGGGTCGCGATCCAGGCCTTTCAGAAGGTGCAACACCCTCGGCTGCATTCCGTGTGTTCCGGCAGGTTTCCCCAGCCAACATTCATCCTGGTAGGCGGACCACTCAGCTCGCCCGGTCAACGATTGCCGGATGTCCAACTCCACTGTCTCCGCGCACTGCGATATGGGAGAACCGCCCGGATTGAGACCGAGGACGTAGATGTCGCTCGGGCCGGCGAACGCGCTGCGGCCGGAGTAGAGGACGGAACCGGATCGACCGTGAACGGTGCGGCTAACCCGATCCAGTAGAAGCTCCAGCATTGAACCACCCTAGCAGATGCATCACACCCAAGCTGGCATCGCGTGGGGGTGAAGCAGCCCCCCGGAGGTCGCACCTTGCCGCCTACGCAGTTATCGCGTGGCGGGCTTGGGCCTAACACATCGGTCGGACACGATCTGGAGCCATAGCATGAAGACCCGCGCCGCCGTCGCCTTCGAGGCCAAGAAGCCGCTGGAGATCGTCGAGGTCGACCTGGAAGGCCCCCGCGCCGGCGAGGTGTTGATCGAGATCAAGGCCACGGGCGTCTGCCACACCGACGCCTATACGCTGGATGGCCTGGACAGCGAGGGCCTGTTTCCCTCGATCCTGGGCCACGAGGGCGCGGGCGTGGTGGTCGAGGTCGGTCCGGGCGTGACCTCGCTCGCCGTCGGCGACCACGCGATCCCGCTCTACACGCCCGAATGCCGCCAGTGCAAAAGCTGCCTGTCGGGCAAGACCAACCTCTGCACGGCCATCCGCGCCACCCAGGGCAAGGGGCTCATGCCCGATGGGACGAGCCGCTTCTCGTACAAGGGCCAGACCATCCACCACTATATGGGCTGCTCCACCTTCTCGAACTACACGGTCCTGCCCGAGATCGCCGTGGCCAGGATCCGCAAGGACGCGCCGTTCAAGACGGCCTGCTACTGCGGCTGCGGCGTGACGACGGGGGTCGGCGCGGTGGTCAACACCGCCAAGGTCGAGCCCGGCGCCAACGCCGTGGTCTTCGGCCTGGGCGGCATCGGCCTGAACGTCATCCAGGGCCTGAAGCTCGTGGGGGCCAACATGATCGTCGGCGTCGACATCAATCCCGATCGCGAAGCGTGGGGCCGCAGGTTCGGCATGACCCACTTCGTCAATCCCAAGACCATCGATGGCGACGTCGTCGCCCACCTCGTGGCCCTGACCGACGGCGGCGCGGACTACACCTTCGACGCCACGGGCAACACCACGGTCATGCGCCAGGCCCTGGAAGCCTGCCATCGCGGCTGGGGCGAGAGCATCATCATCGGCGTGGCCGAGGCCGGCAAGGAGATCGCCACCCGTCCGTTCCAACTGGTCACCGGCCGCGTCTGGCGGGGCACGGCCTTCGGCGGCGCGCGCGGCCGCACCGACACGCCCAGGATCGTCGACTGGTACATGGACGGAAAGATCCAGATCGACCCGATGATCACCCACGTCATGCCGCTGGAAGACATCAACAAGGCCTTCGACCTGATGCACGCCGGCGAGAGCATCCGCTCGGTGGTGACGTTCTAAGCCGATGGCCGCCTAGCGCTTGCGGAACCGCTTGGCCTCGGCCTCAAGTTTGGAGACCCATGCGTCCGGCGCGTTGTTCTCGGCCTGGAAGGGCAGGGACCCGGCCACGCCGCGCACGGCCAGCCATAGCGGCGCGCTGAAATGGCCCAGGACGCGCAGCGGACGGCGCTTGTCGTCGGTGACGTCCCAGCCCTCGGCTTCGAACGCGGCGACCTGCACGGCCGGCGCCTTGCACTCGATGTCGTCCCAGCCCGGCGGTCGCGGCACGGCCTCGGCCTCGTCCGCGGTCAGGCCGAACAGGGCCGTCGCGCACGCGTCGATCTCGGGAAACTCGGTCCGGGCCTCCGGTTCCGCGAAGTCGCGTTTCAGCAGCGCGCGATACTCCAGCTCGTTCACGCCAGGCAGGTCGATCAGGCGCCGCGGCGCGTCAGGCGTGCTCGTCATGCCGACGGCCTACCGCGTATGGGCCGCGGTGGCGAGGATCGCGGGCGGGCAAGCCGGGCGTCGCCTTGCGGACCCTGGCTTGACGAGTTCTTATTAGGCACTCACTGATGGGCGTGGTCGCTGGCGGTTGGCCGTCGTTCCAGGAGCGACGGCCAGGCTGGCCGTGTCAGCCTGTCAAGCGCATCCGACGCGCAAGATCGGGTCGCCCATGGGGTCTCGACGCCCGATCCACGAGACAATAACGAGGTGAGGAACCATGAGCGAAACGCTGGATGCCGGGCCGTCGGTCGACGTCGATTTCGCCCCGAGAGCGGTGGACATCAACTATCGCGCCGACGGTTGCCTGATCCTGCGATCGCCCATCCCGCTGAGCGAATGTCGCCGCCACCTGTGCGAGTACCTCGAGGCCTGGGCGCAAGAGGCGCCCGCCCGAACGTTCATCGCCCAGCGCGACGCAACCGGCGAATGGCGGCGGCTCTCCTACGAGGAAGCCTGGCGGCGGGTCCGGCGGATCGGGCAGTCCCTGCTGGCCCGAGGGCTGGATCAGCGCCAGCCCATCGCCATCCTGACCGGCAACTCCATCGAACACGCGCTGATCACCTTCGCCGGCATGCTGGCCGGCATGCCGGTTGCACCCATTTCCCCAGCCTACAGCCTGTTGCCGGACGGCATCTCCAGACTTTCGGGAATTGCCGAGGTCCTCGAGCCCGCGATGGTGGTCGTGCAGTCTACCCAGGGACTCGATCGGGTGCGCTCGCTCCCCGGCCTGGCGAACGTCGAATGGGTGAGCGTCGAGGCCGATCCGACCGCCACGCATTTCGCAGCGCTCGAAGCTGTCGAACCCGGGCCGGAGATCGATGCCGCCTTCGCTCGGGGCAGCCACGACGACATCGGGAAGATCCTGTTCACCTCGGGATCCACCGGGACCCCGAAGGGGGTGCCGCAAACGCAGCGGATGCTCTGCAGCGCCATCCGCAGCGCAAGCCTGCTTGCCTTCAACGATGAGCCGCCGGTGGTTGTGGACTGGATGCCGTGGCACCACACGATGGGCGGGAACAACACCCTGCACGGGACCCTCCACTCCGGTGGAACCCTCTACATCGACGATGGCCGCCCGACGCCCGAACTCATGGCCCGGACGATCCGGAACCTGAAGGAGATCCCGACCACCTTCGTCCAGAACGTTCCCGCCGGCTTTCAAATGCTGGTCGAGGCGATGGAGCGGGACGAGGATCTGCGGACCAGTTTCTTCAAGCGCGTCAAACGACTGCTCTACGCCGGCGCGGCGCTTCCGCGAGACACCTGGGAGCGTCTGCAGGCGCTGTCGATCAAGGCCCGCGGACGGCCGGTCGCCGTCACGTCGGGCTACGGCACGACGGAGACCGCCCCCGGCATCTGCAGCGCCCACTGGGCGTGCGAGGGCCGCGGCGAGATCGGGCTGCCCCATCCGGGGGTGGAGGTGAAACTGGTTCCCGCCGGCGACCGCTATGAGGTGCGCGCCCGCGGCCCGACGGTGATGCCGGGGTATCTGAGCCGGCCGGACCTGACCGAGTCCGCGTTCGACGAAGAGGGATTCTACAAGGTCGGGGATGCGGTCAAGTTCGTCGATCCGCTGAACCCCAGGCTCGGCCTGCGGTTCGCCGGTCGGCTGAGCGAGAACTTCAAGCTGTCGAACGGGTCCTGGGTGGTGACGGGCGAGCTGCGCGCGATGGTGCTGGCCGCCGCGCCCGCCCTCTCGGAGGCGGTGATCGCCGGGCATGACCGGGGCGACGTCCGGTTGCTGGTCTGGGCGAGCGCGTCGGCGCGAGCGGACGTCGCAGACCTCGGCCCGCAAGAGGCGGATGGCGCCCTGCATGCCCGCATCGCCGAAGGCCTGCGGGCCTACAATGCGGACAACCCCGCCGCGACCCGCCGGATCGCAGCCTTTGCCGTCCTCGACTACGTGCCGTCCCTCGGCGCGGGCGAGATCACCGACAAGGGCTACGTCAACCAGAGCGCCGTGCTCGCGAGCCAGGCCGAGGTCGTGGAAGACATGTACGCGTCGAGCCCTTCCGCCCGCGTGGTCGTCCTTTGAGCACCTGATCGGCCGCCTGGGCGTTCATGTCCCTGGAATAGGATGCGGACCGATCCCGCCGGAGGACATCCGGTCCGCCAGGAGGCCCGGATGCTTCGCGCACTGTTGATGGGATCGCTGGTGCTGGCGGCCTGCGGGTCGCAGGGGGAGGGAGGCCGCCCTGCGACCGCGGCTGCGGCGACGTCTCGACCGATGGCGGACGTCTCGATCTCCGCGATCGACGTGGCCCGCATGGCGCAACTCCGCCCCGGGGACGCGGTGCGGCTCGATCTGGGGCCGCCGGCTGGCGTGATCGAGGCGCGAACCGTCCGCACCGAGCGCCTGGACGGCGGCCGGGTCGGGTGGACCGGCGCGGTCAGGGTCCCAGGCGGGCCGGACGGCGAAGCCAGTCTTGTCATCAATGGGCGGGCGGTGACCGGCAGCGTCCGCGGCGCCCTGGGCAAGACCTATCGAATCCGGCCGACGGCGAACGGCAATGTCGTGGAAGCCACCGACCACGGGGCGATGCGGCCGGACTGAACGCCGGTCGCACCGCCTGGCGATCGCGTCGCCGCTATTGCCGTGCCGCCGTGACCGACACGGTGGCCGGGTTGTTGTCGATCAGCTCCCAGCCCGGGCAGGAATTCCCCGAGCAGGCGGTCCCGGTGGAGCGCCAGAGCCGGCCGCTGTTGTGACGCTGGTAGAGCCCGGACGAGGAGGCGACGATCTCGACCGTCGCCCCGTTGTTGTCCAGCATCGTCCAGCCGGGGCAGGACGCGCCGCTGCATGCCGTGCCGGTGAAGCGCCAGATGCGCCCGTCGCCATGACGCTGGAACAGCCCGCCGGAGGACGCCGCGATCTGGACCGTCGCGCCGTTGTTGTCGAGCATCGTCCAGCCGGGGCACTGCTCGCCCGTACAGGCGACGCCCGTATGCCGCCAGATGCGCCCTCCGGAGTGTAGCTGGTAGAGCGCGCCGCCGCCGGCCACGATGTTCGACGTTGCGCCGTTGTTGTCCAGCATCTGCCAGCTCGGGCACGAATTTCCGGAGCATGGCGCGCCGAGGAAGCGCCAGATGCGGCCGCTATTGTGCCGCTGGTAGAGGGCCGATCCGTCGGCGACGATCTGGACGGTGGCGGGATTGTTGTCGAGCAGCTGCCAGCCCGGGCAGGAACTGCCGGAACACGCCGTGCCGGTGTAACGCCAGATCTTGCCGTCGTTGTGGAGCTGGTAGAGCGCCCCGCCGCCCGCGGCGATCGCCACGGTGTGGGGGTTGTTGTCGAGGAGTTGCCAGCCGGGGCAGGCGCTCGAGCCGCAGGATTGGCCGGTGTAGCGCCAGATCCGTCCATCGACATGGAGCTGGTAGAGGTTGGCTCCGGCCGCCGCGATGGCGCGAGTGCGCGGGTTGTTGTCCAGCGGCGTCCAGCTTGGGCAGGACGCGCCGGAGCAGGCGGCGCCGCGGAAGGCCCAGATGCGGCCGTTGTTGTGCAGCTGGTAGAGCTGGCCGGCGCCGGGCGTGAACGGCGGGCCGGCCACGGCGGCGGTGCGGAAGCCCGCCACCGTCGCGGCGCGCTCGTTCCAGACGCGGGCGTTGTTCTCGCGGTCGGTCGAGCCAAGCGCCACGCCGTCATAGGTGACGGACGGGTTGGACCAGTAGTTGATGCGCGTCGGGCACTGGCTGGGCGCCGGCTCGCAATTGTAGCCCATGATCGTGCGCCAGCCGCCGGTGGTCTTCTTGCGCCGCAAGGCGTGGCCATAGGCGAAGGGCGTCAAGGTCGAATCGCTCTCCAGGTCGTGTCGGGTTCCCACCACGTGGCCGATCTCATGGGCGAAGCTGTAGTAGCCGGTGGCGCAGCCGTGATGCACCGCCACGAACGCGCCGGCCGCGTCGCCGCCGATGGACTGCGCGCGACCGCAGAGGTCGCTCTGGTCGACGATCAGCACGACCACATCCGCCCCGGACGCGTCACGCTCGGCATGGAGATTGTCCATCTGCCCGTCGGACGTGCCGGCCATGTCGGAGTCGATGGTCGCGTAGGAGCGGCCGGACTCGTTGTAGGCGACCGCCAGCCTGCGAACGACCCGGAAGCGGGCATTGACCTGGCTGTTGGCGAAGCCCTGGTTCGACTCCTGCACCGCCAGGTCGATCAGCGAGTCGATGTCGCCGGACGCCGTTTGCGCGGCCGATGTGTACGCCACGAGCAGGTCGATCGTCGCATTGGCGTCGGCGGTCAGGGCCGCGATGCTCGCCACTTGCGACAGGCGCAGGCGGTCCGCCGGATCGTGGTCGGGCGGCAGCGCGTCGTAGTCGATCTCGGCGGTGATGTTCCGGCCGTTGGGACCGGGGAAAATGCGGAACACATGGCCGTTCGGCGCGACGATGGTGCCCGTCATGCGGGCGCCGTTGACCACGATGAGCGATGAACTCGCGCGAGGCGGCGCCCCCTCGACCTCTCCGCGCCAAAGCTGGCGTCCGCCGGCGAGGGCCTGTACTTCGACCGTTCGGGCGCGAACCGCCACCCGCGGGTTCAGCCGCAGGTTCACGACCTGGCCGCCGCGCGCCGAGGCGAAGGCGGTGCTCTCGGTCGGGGTGATCGCGACATTGCGCATGCCGCGCATCGAGGCGACCTGCGTTATCCGCCGCTGCACGGAAGCCGTCAGCTGAGCGCGTTCGACCCCGGGTCTCACCGGCCCGGCGGGCTGTGCGAACGCGGCGGAGACTGTGAATGAGGCTGCTACCATGGCGAGCAGCGTTGACCAGGCGCGGGAAACCGTCCGCGGCATGACTTGACCTCCTCTTGCCCGACCGCTCGGAGGGACAAACCCACCCGCACCGACGGCCCTGAACCTTAGAATTCACGTCCTGGTGGAGGCGTTCTGCCCAAGCTAACAATGGAGGGTTGCATCGGGCGGCGCGCAGATCAATGTTTTTTGGCTGATCTGTTGAAATTCTGGCCCACGTTCGCCGATCGAGGCCGCTTGGTTTAGAACCAGAACCGCAAGCGGTGCGATGCCGGCTGCGGCGGTGCATGCCGATGCGCCGCGCCTGGAGAGAACGAAGCGAGCAAGCTGATGGACGCGGTCGACTTCTATTTCGATTTCATGAGCCCCTACAGCTATCTGGCCCATAGCCAGTTGGGGACATTGGGGGCGCCGATCCGCTTCGTGCCGATCTCGGTCCTGCCGCTCATGAAGCTGGTGAACAACACCCCGACCACGCTCCTGTGCGAGGTCAAACGCAACTACGCAGGCAAGGACCTGCTGCGCTGGGTGGCGCGCTACGGCGTTCCGTACCGCCCCGGCAACCTGTCGCGCCTGGATCGCGCGCTGCTCCTGCAGGTGGTGACGGTCGCGGAGGATGTGCAGACCAAGGCGACGGCGACGGACGCCATTTTCAACGCCGTCTGGGGAGGCTCGGGCGACGCTTCGCCCGAAGGCCTCGAAGGCCTGCTCTCCACGCGCGGGCTTGCCGGGGCCGCGTTGATCGCCGCGGCGCAGCGGGAGGCGGCGGCCGAGGCCCTCACGGCCGCCACCCAGGCTGCGGCCGACGACGGGGTGTTTGGCGCGCCCACGCTGCGTGTCGGGGCTGAGCTGTTTTTCGGGAACGACAGGCTGGATTTCGTGCGGGAAGCGATCGCCCGCACTGGCGAGAACGCCGCTTAACCGGCATGACGGCGCAAATCACAGTTTTCAGGAGACATCGAAATGGCTGACGACCAAAGCGCGCCCCGCGGCGGACAAGTCCTGGTGACGCGAGAAGGGCGGATCACCCGCATCACCTTGTCCAGCCCGGGCAAGAAGAATGCGATCAGCCAGGCGATGTACCGGACGATGCGGGACGCGCTGAACGACTCGGCCGCGTCGCCGGACGTCAACGTCGTCGTGATCCAGGGCGCGGACGGCCTGTTCACGAGCGGCAATGACGTGGCGGATTTCGGCGGGCCGGCGCCGGGCGAGGCGACGGCGGGCGAAAAGGCGATGTCCTTCCAGTTCCTGGAGGCCATCGCCACGTTCCCCAAGCCGATCGTGGCCCAGGTCGAGGGCCTCGCGATCGGCGTGGGCTGCACGATGCTCCTGCATTGCGATGCGGTCTATGCGGCGGACGACACCCGCTTCCAATTGCCCTTCGTCAACCTGGGCCTCGTGCCCGAGGCGGCGTCTTCCTACCTTCTGCCGCGCATGATGGGCGCGGCGCGCGCGTCGGAGCTGGTGCTGTTCGGCGAGATGTTCACCGCCGCTGTGGCGCAGGAAGTCGGGATCGTCGCGCAGGTCCTGCCCAAGGCGGCGTTGGCGGCCCACGTCCAGAAGCGAGCGGAGGCCCTGGCGGCAAAGGCGCCGGGCGCGCTGCGGCACACCAAGGCGCTGCTGCGCAAGGTGTCCAGCGCGGGCGTTCTGGAGCGTATGGCGGAGGAGGGCGAGGTCTTCGCCGCTGCTGTCGCGGGGCCTGAGTTCGCCGAAGCCCTCAGCGCCTTCCAGGCCAAGCGCGCGCCCGACTTCTCGAAGTTCTGACCGGATAGGCTGGTCGCCTCCGATGGGGCTCCGGCCCAGATCGGAGGCGACGATTCCAGCTCCGGCGAGAGTCGATTGAGGCTATTCTCTCGGCTGCTCCAGGATGAATAACAATCGGGCGCGGCGGGCCGCCCGGATCGAAGGCGCAACGATCTTGATGGGCAAGGCGACGAGGCAGACCGCTGTGGAGGTCATTCCCGCCCCAGGGCTCGCGCCTTGACGTCGCCGCCCTGGGATCTCTTCCGGCTGTTCTTCAAGGTCGCCGAGACCGGAAGCGTCAACCGCGCGGCGGCGGTCCTGGGGATGAGCCAGCCCACCCTCAGCCGTAGGCTGGACGAACTGGAGCGCCATCTCGGCGCGCCGTTGTTCTTCCGGACGCCATCCGGCGTACGCCTCACCCAGGAAGGCGAGGAGTTGTTCAGTTCCGCGGCGACGGTGAACGCCACCTTCGACGCCTTCCAGCGCGACTTCCGCCAGCGTATGGGCGCCCGGTCGAGGCTCATCAAGATCTCGGCGACCGAGGGGCTTACGCGCCACTGGCTCATTCCGCGGATCGCGCGTCTGCGCGCGCAGATTCCCGGGCTGTGCGTGCGGATCGACTCCAGCATTCAGCAACAGAGCTTGCCGGAGAGCGACCTGGATTTCGTGATCCGCATGGGCGATCCCGGCGAAAGCGAGCTTATCGGTCGCCGAATGGGCGAGATGCGTTTCGGCATCTTCGCCGGAGGATCCTACCTGGCCAAGCGGGCTCCGCCGGCGACGCTCGCCGACCTCAGCGGTCATGATCTCGTCGGCGGCGCCGGCGACGAGACCGGCTTCAAGAACCTGGGGCCGAAGGACCTTGCCGTGCAGCGTCACTGGCATGCCGCGCTGGGCGCCAACGCGGTGGTGCACCTCTATCCGTTGACCGCGAAGCATGCCGCGGTGGCCGCGGGCCTGGGCCTGGCGCTTCTGGCCGTGCCCTTTGCGGAGGCGGAGGGGCTTGTCCGCGTGCTGCCGGACGAGGGGGTGGCCGTCGATATCTGGCTCCTGCGCCGACGTGAGAGCGACCTGCGGCGGCTGACGCGCGAGGTCGGGCGCTACCTGGAGCGCGAGCTCACCGCTTCCCAGGACTGGCTGGCGGGCCGCAAGTCGGAGGACGGCGCCGCCCGGCCGCCGTTGGCCCCGATCGGAGAGCCCGGCGGGGTTCCGGGGTCCTGAAAAGGCGGGTCGCGGGCGGGGCTCAACCACCCGGGAGCCCGGCCGAAAGGAGCCTATCGCCCAGGCTATTCATGGGTGGGTATGGGATATACATAATCTTCTATAGCTGGCCCGCAGGTTTGGGCAGACGTTCCGGCCGCCTCCGAGCTCCCGTGGCGCGTATCAGGCCTGAGCTCGGGGGCCGAACAATGTGACCTCGGGATTGCGCGTGCGTCCTGTCCGGCTGGCCATCGGCGGGCCTGGCTGGACATCCGCGGTGGCCGGGGTCCGGGCAGGGAACGCGAGCATGAGCGACAAAAAGGGTTTCGCCCTTATCACTGGGGCATCGTCGGGTATCGGCGTGGCATATGCCGAACGCTTGGCGGCACGGGGGCACGACCTTGTGCTGGTGGCGCGCCGCCGCGATCGGCTGGAAGCGTTGGCCGCCCGGCTGCGGCAGACCTATGGCCGCCAAGTGGAAATCCAGGTCGCGGATCTCGCCGAACCCGGCGATCTCGCGCGGATCGAGAACCTGCTGCGGACCCGCGACGACATCGAGGTGCTGGTGAACAACGCCGGCCTGGGCGCAGGGGCGCCCAGCGTGTCCGCCGACGCCGACGCCGTCGAGAACCTCATCAACATCAACGTGCTGGCCCTGACCCGCCTGTGCCTGGCGACGACGCCCGGGTTTGCGGCGCGTGATCGCGGCCTGATCATCAACCTCGGCTCCGTGATCGCCGTGATCCCCGCGCCCGCGTCCGCCGCCTATAGCGGCTCCAAGGCCTATGTCTTCAACTTCAGCCGCTCGCTGCAGATCGAGTTCTCGAAGACGAACGTGAAGGTTCAGGTGATCATGCCCGGGCCGGTGCGCACGGAGTTCTTCGGCGACGTGCCG
>DASVNS010000451.1:0-8732 GCA_036383735.1 Phenylobacterium sp.
CGACAGCAGGTTCCAGATCTCGCCGCCATAGTTGAACACCGGCGTGCCGGTCAGCATCAGCCGCAGGCGGCTCACCTCGGCCAGCCGCATGGCCGCGATCCCCTTGGCCACCGGCTGAGAGGCCGTGCCGACCCCGCGCCGCAGCTCGTGCCCCTCGTCCAGGATGCACAGGCCCGTGCCCAGCAGCTCCAGCACGTCGATCCAGCCGGCGATCTGCGTGAACCCGAAGATCCGCACGTCGACCGGCGGCAGCTCGTAGGGCCGCGTGCCCTGCACCTGCACCGTCGTCAGGTTGGTGAATTCAGCCAGCTTCCTGGCCCACTGGCCCTTCAGGTGCGGCGGGCAGACGACCGTGGCCGGCAGCGCGCCGGGCAGCAGGCAGCAGGCCCCGCCGGTGTAGGTCTTGCCCTCGCCCATGTCGTCGGCGACCAGCAGCCCGCCGAACCGCGCCAGCAGCTCGGCCGCGCGCGCCTGGTGCAGGCGCACGGACTGGCCGGGCTTCAGGCCCACGAAGTCGCGCGGCCGGTAGTCGGTCGCCATGATCCGGCCGACCTCCGCCTGCTGCGCCCGATAGAGCCCCCGGTCGCGCGCCAGCATCTCCGCCGCCGCCGGGTCGGCCAGCAGCGGGTAGCGGTCCATGAACCAGCCCAGGTCCTCGGCCGTGATCGGGTCGGCCGGGAAGGTGAACACCGCCCGCGCATGCTTCGGGATCTTGGGGAAGATCGCCTTCAGCTTCAGCGCCACGTGCGGCTCGAGGTCGGTGATCGCCCACGCGCCGTTGTGGAGCCGCAGACGCCCATAGGTGCGCGTCATGCGGGCTCTCCGCACAGGACCAGCTCCAACGTCCGATGGTGGAAGCGGACCGCCCGGAGCCTCCTGTGGCCGCGCTCGCCGTCGGCGACCGCCACCAGCATGTACGGCCCGCCGCTCTTCAGGCGCACGATGTCGCCCTCGCAGAAGTCGTGATGCGCAAAGGGCAGGATCTCGGCGCTCATGCCGCCCGCCCCGCCATGCCCCGCGCCTGGCGCTCCAGCGCGCCCAGCCGCCCCGCCCAGGCCCGGGCGCACATCCACACGAACGAGCGGCCGTCGTCGGCGAACGGCTCGCCGCCCATGAACGCCCAGGCCATCGCCGACAGGATCGCCGCCGCCTCGGCCCTGGCCAGGCGCGCCGCGGCATAGGCCCGCACGCACGCCTCCGGCACGCCCTCCGAATAGATCAGGCCGGCGTGCTCGAACGCCGCCGCAGCTCCCTGGGCGGCCAGCGCGTCGGCGAACGGGCCCGCGGCGAATTGAGCGGCGCCGCTCACAGCCACGCCCGCCCGAGGTTCAGCACCCGCACCGGCTTGCCGCCGATCTGCGCCGGCATGGTCATGGCCCGCGACGTGGCCAGCACGATCGCCTCGACCTGCGGGTGGGCGGCATAGCGTTCCAGCTGGCGCAGCACGGCCGGGCCGCGATGGCGCCGCCCCTTCACCTCCACCACGATCCGCCCGTCGATCAGGAAGTCCGGACGGTCGCCGGGCCCGAGCCGATGCTCGCGGCTGATCTCGACCGCGAGGCCGACCTCCTCGCCGCGCAGCGCGGCCTGGATCCCGTCCTGCGTCGCCACCTCGGTTGTCAGGTCGCAACGGGTGTGCGCGATGACCTCACAGACGGCGGCCAGCAGCAGCACGCACGGCGTGCGCGCCAGGGGTTCGTCGGAGAGCGGCTCGTCGGACAGCGGAGGGGAACCCGTCATGCCCGCCTCGGCCCAACCGGCGCATGCGGGTCGATACCCAGCGCGCGCAGCTCCATCTCCAGCCCCGCGGCGTGGCCCTCGGCCCGCGCCGCCTCGGCCAGGGCGTCCTCGGCCCAGCGTCGGGCCGCGCCGGCCTGGTACAGGAACCAGGTGCGCGAACGGCCCAACCGCCGCGCCCATTCCTGCCGCGTGAAGTCGCTGGTGCTCATGGCGCCTCACTCCCCCTCGTGCTCGATGCGCCGGCCGGCCAACGGTCGGTCCGTGTCACTCGTGAACAGCCAGTAGTGCGCGACCACGGCCTGATTGATCGTCTCGACGGTCACGGCGAAGTGCTCGGCGGCTTGCGCGTACGTCGTCTGGCCTTCGCGCTCGAAGCTCCAGGCTGCGACTTGGTTCGCGAACCCCAGCAGATCGGTCAGGTCACCCCCATCGATCTCGCGCAGCCACGGGGGCTCGCAGCCGCACAGCGCCTGACAGTCCTCCCGGTCGGGCGAGCAGCCGCGGTCGCAAATCCCCCCGGTGTTCACGCCGCCACCTCTTCCGGCGCGTCGAACGCCCCGGCGCCCAGGGCGTCGAACAGGGTCGGCACGGGCCGGGCCTCCTGCTCCGCCAGGCCGCAGTTCTTGGCCGCGCTGACGAAGTAGTCCGGGCTCAGCTCCACGCCCGCCCCGCGCCGCCCCAGCTTCAGGGCGCAGTAGGGCACGGTGCCGATGCCGGCGAAGGGATCGAACACCAGCTCGCCGGGCATGCTGCGCTGGACGATCAGCCGGTTCACGATGTCGAACGGCAGCGGGCAGAGGTGCTTTTCCTGCCCCTTGCGCAGCGCGTCCGAGTTCAGGCTGCGCATCTGCGCCACGTCGGTCCAGACGTTGGCGTGCCAGCTGTGGGTCGGCAGCAGCTGGAAGATCGCCGGCAGCTTGCCCAGGGCGTCGAACCGCTCGCCGATCAGCACGTGCTGTTCGAAGTCGTAGACCCCGTCCAGGTCGAAATCCCGCCACAGCTGGAAGGCGGCGTCCATGTTGTCGAAGCTCAGCCACGCCTCGGGCGCCAGCAGCCGGTCGCCGGACGAGCGGCGGAACGCGCTGGCGTCCTGCTGCCAGCGGCTGCGGCTATAGCCGGTGCCCTCCAGCGGCCGGATGCGGCCCTCCTGCTCGGCCTGCCGGTCATAGGGCGCATAGGCCCCCGTCGCGGCGTCCACATAGGCCTGGCGGTGCTTGACGACCGGCGCGTCGGCATAGCCGTTCGACAGGTCCGAGGGCGGCTTGCGCAGCAGGATGATCTGCTCCGGCACGCCGCAGCCCATACGCGTGCCGTCCTTCAGCTGCTCCGACCAGCCCAGCCGATAGGTCTGGTTGTTCTCCCGCACCACGTCGGTGACGTTGGTGATCGTGCCCAGATAGGCGAAGCCGTGCTTGCGGAACGCCGCGCGGCACTCGTCCCCAAACGGCTGCAGCGTCTGGAAGCCCAGCCCCGTCAGGCTGCCCGGCACGATGCGGTCCTTCACGTGGATGCAGGCGTCGCGTCCGGGCTTCAGCACCCGCAGCAGCTGCGGGATCAGGAAGTCCATCCCCTGCCAGAAGTGGTCGTTGTCGTCGGTGTGGCCGAAGTCGGCGTAGTTGGGGCTGTACTCGTACTGCGTCGAGAACGGGATCGAGGTGACGATCAGGTCGACGCTGTTGTCGGCCATCCGCCGCACCTCATCGACACAGTCGTTGTTCGCGATCCACCAGCGGCCCCCGCGCTCGTCCGGCGGCGCGGCGCGGAATCCCGCATCGCCATGCGCCTCGTAGGGGAAGTGATCGCTGTGGGCGACGACGCGCTCCACCCCCAGGCTGCGCCGCAGCTGATCGGCCATCGCCGCCGCGCTCAGCCCGTAGTCCCGGACGATCTCCGCCATCTTCGCCACCATGTGATTGTGTTGCGCCCAGCGGCGTTCCAGCTCGGAACGCACCCCTCGCTCGGCCTCGGAATAGATGATGTGCACGCGCACGGCGTGCGCCTGGCCGAACCGGTAGATCCGGTGCACCGCCTGGATGAAGTCGTGGAACTTGAAGCCGATGCCGGCGAAGATCGCCCGGCTGCAATGGCGCTGGAAATTGCAGCCCGCCCCCGCCATCACCGGCTTGGCCGCCAGGTAGGGGAAGTAGCCGTCCGCGAACCCCAGGATCCGCGCCTCCTTGGTCGCGTCTTCCTGGCTGCCGTCCAGCACGAAGGCCTCCGGCACCGCCTCGGCGATCAGGTCGCGCTCGTCGTTCAGGTCGTGCCAGAGGATGAAGTGTTCCTCCGGCTCGGCCGCCACCAGCTGCGCCAGGCGCGCCACCCGCGCCAGCATCGAGCCGCGCTTCTCGCGCGCCTGGGTGACCACGCTGATCTTCGGCGTCCGGAACATCTCCAGCTGCCGCCCGGACTCTCCGCCGTCCTCGTTCCAGGCCGGGGCGTTGGGAATTTCGTGCCAGCTCACCTGCAGCGGCGGCAGGTCATAGCCTTCGTTACAGCGGCAGGCGCTGCATCCTGCGCCGTGGCCGGCGGTTGCGCGCTTGTTCCAGGCGAGTGGCCCAGCGACAGTTTCCGGGCTCGTACCCTCGGTCGTTTTCGACCCGTTCGAGGGTGGTCCCGGAGGGCGGCTCACCCATGTCGGCGAGGAAGGCGGCGAAGTCGGCCCATCGCTCGCAGACCGAGATTCCTCGCCCGCCGTAGTCGACCCAGTTCTTGTGGTTAGGCCGCCGGCATCGGTCGTGCATGCCTTGCCAGATCCTATAGACCCGGCTTCCTTTGTAGCCGTGCTTGGGTCGCAGACAGCCGCAGCTGAGGATGACCCCTCGCCGCAGATGGCTTGATCTGGCGATCTTGGTCCCACCGCAGTCGCAGGCGCACAGCCATGCGCCGTCGCGGAGTTCGCCGGGTCGCCACTCGTGCACGACGAGGCTTCCGAACCGCTGGCCGAGGAGGTCGAGGCGTTGTGGCATGGGCAATCGCAAACGTCAGAGGGTTTCTGGATGAACAAGGCCCAGCTTGCGACCCAGAGCCAGAACTCTTTCTCCTTGTGCGGATGCAGCGTCAGCTGGTCGGCCTTCTCGCTGTTGCGCTTGAAGAACCGGGTCTTCGCCTGGCCGATGTCCATGACGCCCAGCACCTCGGCATAGGCCAGGATCTCGATGTATTCGTTGGGCGAGGGCGTCGCCGTGGCCACGAACTTGAACCGCACGTGGGTCAGCTCATTGGCCGCCGTCCGGAAGGTCTTCGTGCCCCCCATGCCCCGCAGGCAGGCCGCCTCGTCCAGGCTGACCACGTCGAAGCCGGAGAGGTCGATCTTCCCGTCCCGGAAGCTCTCGTAGTTGGTCAGGTACAGCCCCGGCGCGAAGCACTCGAACGTCGACTGCACGAAGGTCACCGGGATGTTCAGGCACGCCGGCCCCGCGTCCCGGAAGAACTCCTGCTTCACCCCCAGCGGCATCACGATCAGCCCCCGCGCCTTTCCTCCCCCGCTGCGCGGGGGAGGGGGACCGTCGGCCGCAGAGCCGACGGTGGAGGGGGCAAGCCCCACCCCGGACGCCTCCGCCTCCTCCGCCCACAAGAACTGCAGCGCCCGCCAGCACGCCTCCAGCTGCATGCTGGTCTTGGCCAGACCGAAGCTGGCGAACACCGCGCGCCGCCCGCCCCCCAGCATCCACTGCACCGCCTTGCGCGCATGCGGCTTCAGCCACGGCGACAGCTCGCCCTCGGCGATCTCGAACCCGAGCGGCTTGGCCATGACGATCTTGGCCTCGAGGAAGGCGCGGTAGGCGTCGGGGGGGGGGGAGCCGTCAGGCATGATCGGGTGACCGTCGCAGCTTGAACTCGATCACCACGCCGCACATCGGCACCGGGAAGATGTAGAGCCGACGCTTCTGCTGGTCCCAAAACGCCCCGATCCAGAGGTCGTACCAAGCGAAGATTAGCTTCACGCTCACGGCCGCCACCCTGCCCGCTGCGCCCGCTCGAACTCGCGGTAGGCGTCGCTGTTCATGCGCAGCGGCGTCACCCAGGCCCGGTCGCAGTCCGGCGGGATCGGGCTGCCCGACATCCGCGCGACGGCCGGAATGAGCGTGTCGCGCAGCGTCGCGCCCGTCTCGTTGGGCACGTCCATCAGGTCGGCGACCGTGAACCGCTCGCAGTGCCGCCGGCACATCGGTGCGCCGAGGATCATCTTGATCGCCCGCGCCTCTTCCTGCGGCCACCCCATGGCGGGCACGAACAGCTGCGGCACGTGCGTCGCCGCGTGCGGGCAATCGGTTTCGGCGCACTTCACGGCCGCACCGCCCCGCGCACAGCGTGCGCGGCCTCGCTCACCGCATGGGCCAAGGCGCCCAACGTCCAGGCGCAGCCGGTCAGGCCGATGCAGGCGAACCCGATCGACGCCAGCAGCGCCACGAAGTACCAGTCCGCCCCGCGCCTACGCCGCATGACGAGCCTCCCAGCGCCGCGCGGCGTCGAAGTGGTCGACGGGCGGCAGCAGACGGCTGTCCAGGTCGGCCGGCGGGCGCCAAGCCCAGAATGGCGACTGCCGGCTCTTCAGTGGCAGCGGGCAGATCAGCGGCCGGACATCGTCCAGCGCGAAGCCGAAGCGGCCATCGGCGAAGTTGCCCGCCAGGTAATCGCATTCCTGCACCGGGAGCAGCAGCGGCGGCCGGCCCTCAGCCAGGTGGTCCGCCGCAAAGCAACCCTTGAGGTTGGCAACCGCGACCACGCAGCCCGTCGGCCGGTTCCGTTGCCAGCCTGCGCCCAGCGCCCAGTCGCACAGCGCGGTCGGCGCACTGCCGACGTCGATCCGCTGGGCGGCATGGATCGCCACCCGGCCCCGGACCTTCGTCGCCCAATGCCGCGTCTCATGGCGCTTCACGCCGGCCACGATCAGGCTCGCCCACGGCTCCCACAGGGTGAGAACGGGTAAGGTGCGGAGGAGATGATCCTCAAGCCCGCCAATGCAGGGGAGATGTTGGCTCACCCCGCCCTCACTTCACTTGCGTGGAAACGAGCGCCTTCAGGCCGGCCTGGGCGCGGCACTTGTTCACCTCGCCGAGCACCTCGGCCATGAACACCGTCTCGCCCAGCGTGCACGGCGCATTCGTCGCGGGCTTGTCGGGCAGGCCCTCCGGCACCGGCAGGAAGATCCGCGCCCCGCCGCTGACGAAGTTGCCGATCTCGAACGCGCCGCCCTCGTGGAATTCCACCAGCAGCGCGCCTTCATGCTCCCCGGAGCCGGCGTGCACATCCGCCCGCGTCGGCGCGCCGAACTCGTCCTTCAGCGAGGACGACAGGATCAGCGAGATCCGCGGGACCCCGTCCTTCTTGATGAACACCGAGGCGCTGGCCATCGGCCGCCCCGTGGTCTTCGCAATCGGTGCGAGTTTGTTCCAGCTCATGTAGCCTCCCGATAGACATGGGCGGGAGCGGCCAGGTGCGAGCAGTTGGCGGCGATGAGACGCGCGGCCCACTGTCTGGCGACCATGTTCCCGATGTGATGGGTGATGTCGGTGATCCGGTAGGCCGCGCCCTGCACCATGGCCGGCGACTCGCCGCACGGGTCGGACCCGGGATCGGCCGCCGCGAAGGCCTGCGAACCATCAGCCACGGCGCACCTCGAAGCGTTTGAAATCCCAGTAGCCGCCGTGGCGCTGCAGCCCGACGCCGGCCTCGGGGTGCAGGTTCTGGATCACCACCATCTGCCCCTTGCGGAACGGCGGCTTGCGCCCGCCCGGCCGCTTGGGCCGGTCGTCCATCACCTCCAGGACGTCGCCGACCTTCCAGTCACGCATGGACGGCCCTCCGGCGAAGCTCGGCGCGCAGCACCGCGTCGCCCACGGCCGTCATTCGCCCCCGGCGGTCGATCAGGCCGCGCAGGCGGCAGGCCTGGTGCTCCAGCATCTCAGGCGCCGGGTCGCCCAGGGCTGCGGCGGCGAGCTCGCGGACCATGCCGGCCGTGGGCTTGTAGGCGCGCCCCTCACGCATCGCGCAGCGCCTCCAGCCGGGCTGCCTCGGCCACGCCCTCGGGCGTCAGGCGCCATCCCGTCGTCAGCAGGCCGCGATTGATCAGCACCGTCTCGATCAGGGCGATACGCGCGCGGACCGTGTCGATACGGTCGGCCACCTGCCGCTGCGTCCGCGCGCCCGCGGCGCTGGCCATCAGCGCCGCCGCCAGCTGCGTGCCGGCGCGCAAAGGCTTGTAGTCGCGCAGCTTGCGGCGCGGCGTCTCGGCCTCACCCGCAGGATCGCCCCGCGCCAGGTCGCCATACGCGGTGCGCAGGCTGATCACATTGACGCCCAGCTGCTGGGCGATGGCCTGCCAGCCCCAGCCCTTCTCGCGGCACTGGCGCACATAGGCGGCGCTGGCGGCGTCCAGGCCGCCGCGCGGCCCGGGCATGAAGGTGGTCTTGCCGTTCAGCGCGCCGAGCGCGCCGGGAGAGAGGTGCGCCATCAGCCCTGCCCTTCCAGCAACTCGACGATCTCGGCGGCCATGTCCGAGGCCCAGGGGTTGGAGCGGGCGCGGTTGAGGCCGGCGAACGCCGCTTGCGGATCGACCCGCAGCCACACGGCCAGCTTGCCGGGCGGCGCCGGGCACAGCACGCCCAGCGCCAGCATCGCCACGATCGGCGTCATCTGCACGACCGCGAGCCCCACGGGCCCGATCGGCCATTCCACGGCGAACGCCTTGGCCTGGCAGCGGTCCCAGGCCTCGGCCTTCAGCCGCTGCAGCAGCGCGGCGGTCGGCAGCAGGTCGCCGGCCCGCGCCACGTTGCCGTCCGCCGGCCGGTTGGGCTTGGAGCCCCCCCCCATGGTCGAGCTCATGGTCAATCGTCTCCGAACTGGCGCTGCCAGGGCGCGGCCTGGGCGGTGCGATGCAGGGTCAGGAAGTGGTCGGCGGCCCGCGCCGCCTCCAGCAGGGCCGGCGCGCACGCCGTGCGCGTTTCGGGGCCGGCGGCCGGATGGGCGAAGGCCCGCGCCGCGGCGAGGAA
>DASVNS010000452.1:0-3742 GCA_036383735.1 Phenylobacterium sp.
GCGGTGCACGACGAGCACGTGGCGCATCATGCGGGCGTCGAGGAGAGCCACAGCGAGCCGGACCACGGCGACGGCCACCACCTGCCGCACGAGAGCCCGTGGACCATGCGCATCCCGCTGATCGTGCTGTCGATCGGCGCCATCGCCTCGGGCTTCGTCTTCCACCACCAGTTCATCGGCCATGAGAACGGCGAGTTCTGGCGCGGGGCGATCTTCCATGCGCCGGCGGCGCACCGGGGCAATGTCCACGAAGCCCCGCTGTGGGTGGTGTGGGCGCCGCTGGTGGTGTCGGTGGGCGGCCTGCTGGTCGCGGCCTACATGTACATCTGGCGCGAGGGCCTGGGCGCGAAGCTGGCAGCCAACAAGGGCCTGCTCTACACCTTCTTCTACAACAAGTGGTTCTTCGACGAGATCTACCAGGCCACCTTCATCCGCGCGGCGAAGCTGCTGGGCGACCTGTTCTGGAAGGGCGGCGACCAGAAGATCATCGACGGGCTGGGCCCGGACGGGATCTCGGCGCTGTCGGTGCAGGTGGGCAAGGGCGCCGGCCGGGTGCAGTCCGGCTACGTCTACCACTACGCCTTCGTCATGCTTCTCGGCGTCGCGGGTCTGTTGACCTACGCGCTGTGGGCGTGGACCGCCTGAGGGGGATGACCTGATGCCGCTTCTCTCCCTCATCACCTATGCGCCGCTGGCCGGCGTGGTCGTCATCCTGGCGCTGAAGCTGTTCGGCCAGAGCGAGGCCAGGAGCGCCGAGGCGTCCAAGTGGGTGGCCTTGATCGCCACGCTGGTGACGCTGGCGCTGTCGATCCTGCTGGTGGCCCGCTTCGACGCCACCAACCCCGGCTTCCAGTTCGTGGAAGCCGCGCCCTGGTTCATGGGCCTGAACTACCGGATGGGGGTGGACGGGATCTCGGTGCTGTTCGTCCTGCTGACCGCCTTCCTGATGCCGCTGTGCATCCTGTCGTCCTGGCGGTCGATCGAGACGCGGCTGCACGAGTACCTGATCGCGTTCCTGCTGCTGGAGACGCTGGTCATCGGGGTGTTCTGCGCCCTGGACCTGGTGCTGTTCTACGTCTTCTTCGAGTTCGGCCTGGTGCCGATGTTCCTGATCATCGGCATCTGGGGCGGGCAGCGGCGGGTCTACGCGGCCTTCAAGTTCTTCCTCTACACCCTGCTGGGCTCGGTGCTCATGCTGGCGGCGATCCTGTTCATGATCGGCACTAGCGGCACCAGCTCGATCCCGGAGCTGATGACCTATCACTTCAGCCCGCAGGTGCAGATCTGGCTGTGGCTGGCGTTCTTCGCCTCCTTCGCGGTGAAGATGCCCATGTGGCCGGTGCACACCTGGCTGCCCGACGCCCACGTTGAGGCGCCGACCGCGGGCTCGGTGATCCTGGCGGGCATCCTGCTGAAGATGGGCGGGTACGGATTCCTGCGGTTCTCGCTGCCGATGTTCCCGAACGCCTCGGACTATTTCACCCCGCTGGTGTTTGCCCTGTCGGTGATCGCGGTGATCTACACCTCGCTGGTCGCGTTCCGGCAGACCGACGCCAAGAAGCTGATCGCCTATTCGTCCGTGGCCCACATGGGCCTGGTGACCATGGGCATCTTCTCGGGCAACGCCGAAGGCGAGCAGGGCGCGATCTACCAGATGCTGAGCCACGGGGTGATCTCGGGCGCGCTCTTCCTCTGCGTGGGGGTGATCTACGACCGCATGCACACCCGCGAGATCAAGTTCTACGGCGGGCTGGTGACGCGGATGCCGGTCTACGCCGCGGTGTTCATGCTGTTCACCATGGGCAACGTCGGCCTGCCGGGCACCAGCGGCTTCGTGGGCGAGATCCTGTCGATGACCGGCGCCTATCGCGTATCGACCTGGACGGCGGTCCTGGCCGCCACCGGCGTCATCCTTTCGGCCGTCTACATGCTCACCCTTTATCGGGCCGTGGTGTTCGGCCAGCTGACCAATCCGAAGCTGGCGGCCATCGACGATCTCAACTGGCGGGAAGTGGCGATCTTCGCGCCGCTCGTCATCTCCACCCTCTATATGGGCGTGCAGCCCAATTCCGTGTTCAACCTGACCTCGGCCTCGGTGGACCAGCTCGTGCGGGTCTATCAGGCGGCGATCGGCGGGTGAGGGGCCAACCATGATCTCCGCCCACCTGGCGTACGCCTATCCTGAAGCCATCCTCGCCGTCGGGGCGCTGGCCCTGCTGGTGGTCGGCGCGTTCCTGCCCAGGCAGACGGCGCTGGTCGGCGGCGCAAGCGTGCTGGTGCTGCTGGCCGCGGCCATCGCATCGGCGACCCAGCCGTTCGGCGTCGCGTTTTCCGGCGCCCTGATCTCGGATGCGGCAGCGACCTTCTCGAAGGTCGCGATCTACATCGCCTCGGCCGTGGCGATCCCGCTGGGCCAGCCGTGGTTCGAGCGGCGCGGGGTGAAGAATTTCGAGTACCCGGTGCTCATCCTGCTGGCCGCGCTCGGCATGGGCATGATGGCCTCGGCGGGCGACCTGATCTCGCTCTACGTGGGCGTCGAGCTGCATTCGCTGGCGCTCTATGTGCTGGCGGCCATGCACCGCGACAACGGCAAGGCCTCGGAGGCCGGGCTGAAGTACTTCGTGCTGGGCGCGCTGTCGTCGGGCCTGCTGCTGTACGGCGCGAGCCTGATCTATGGTTTCGCAGGCTCGACCCAGTTCGGCCAGATCGCGCTGGCGGCCGGCGCCCAGGCCCACACCGGCCTGCTGTTCGGGCTGGTGTTCCTGATCTGCGGCCTGGCGTTCAAGGTCTCGGCGGCGCCGTTCCACATGTGGACGCCCGACGTCTACGAGGGGGCGCCGACGCCGGTGGTGGCGTTCTTCGCCGCGGCGCCCAAGCTGGCGGCCATGGTGCTGTTCGCCCGCGTCCTGGCCGAGGGCTTCGCCGACGCCGCCGGACAATGGCAGCAGGTGCTGGTGGCGCTTTCGCTGATCTCGGTGGCCGTCGGGGCCTTCGCCGGCCTGGTGCAGAAGAACCTGAAGCGCCTCTGGGCCTATTCCTCGATCGCCAACATCGGCTACGCACTGCTCGGCCTGTCGTCCGGCACCAGCGAGGGCGTGCAGGCCATGCTGGTGTTCATGATCCTCTACATGGTGGACGTGACGGGCTTCTTCGCCTGCCTGGCGGCGCTGTCGCGGCAGGGACGGTCGATGGAGAGCATCGACGACATGGCCGGCCTGATCAAGGAACAGCCGGGGATCGCGCTGGCGATGACCGTGTTCTCGCTGTCGGCGCTCGGCCTGCCGCCGTTCTCGGGCTTCTTCGCCAAGATCTTCGTGTTCAAGGCGGCGCTGGGCGCCGGCCTCTGGGCTCCGGCGGTGATCGGGCTGGTGGGCTCGGTGGTGGCGGCGTTCTATTACCTGCGCCTGATCAAGGCGATGTGGTTCGACGGCAGCACGGGCGCGACGGACAAGCCGCCGGTGGAGGCCAAGACCATCGCCATCGCGACGGCGCTGTTCGCCTTTCCCGTGGTGATCGTGGCGCTGAGCTGGCTGAACCCGCTGGCGGCGCGTGCGGCGCACGCCTTCGGTCTGGCCTAGCGCTTGGCGAACCGTCCGCCGATCGAGTCCTACGCCGAGCTTGATTCCACCAACGCCGAGGCGCGTCGTCGCGCGGAGGCCGGCGAGAGCGGGCCGGTGTGGATCATGGCTGGCGTGCAGACGGCAGGCCGTGGGCGTCGTGGGCGCACCTGGTCCACGCAGGC
>DASVNS010000453.1:0-7143 GCA_036383735.1 Phenylobacterium sp.
AACTCGCCCACGGTCAGCGGAATGGCGTGGCCGGCCTTGGCGAACTTGAACGGACCGTCCATCCGCTTCACGCCGATCTTGCCGTGCAGTTCCTTCGCCAGCGGCTCGGGCTTCGAATAGAACAGCACATTGCCCGACAGCTGGCCCGGCATCTCTGTGGTGGTGGTCATAGCAAACCTTCGAATTCGTGAGGCGACGCCGGCGTCCGGCCCGGGCGCGCGAGGTCGCCTCCTCTAGCCGATCCGGGTTCGCCGGGCAAATGCCGCGGACCGCTTGCGCCCGGCGCGTCCAGCCTCTTCAATCGCGCCCTCAGAACAGGTCACGACGACAAGACGGGAAGCGCTCCATGCCGATCTATTATCCGGACATCCTGGAGCAGGGGACCAGGCCCAGGACCTTCGAGTACGGCGACAAGGACGTCATGCTGTACGCCCTCGGCATCGGCCTCGGCACGGATCCGATGAACGAGACCGAACTGGCTTTCGTCTATGAGAAGGGGCTGCAGGTCGTCCCGACCGCCGCGACCGTCCTGTCCGGCCGTGGGGACTCCGAGCCGCTGCACACCCGGGAAGGCCACAGGCGCAGCGATCCCGACTACCTGATGCTGGTGCACGGCGAACAGAAGGTGGAACTGCACCGGCCGCTGCCCGCCGCAGCGACCTTCACCACCGAATCCCGCGTCGTGGGCGCCTACGACAAGGGCAAGGACAAAGGGGCTGTCCTGGTCAGCGAGGTCATCTGGCGCGACCAGGCGGGCGAGAAGGTGGCGACCCTCACCGGCTCGCTGTTCTATCGCGGCGACGGCGGGTTCGGCGGACCCTCCGAAGGCGCGCCCGAACCGCACGCCGTGCCGACGCGAGCGCCCGACAAATCCGTCGATATCGCCACCCGCGAGGACCAGGCGCTGCTCTATCGCCTGAACGGCGACCGCAACCCGCTGCACTCCGATCCCGACAGCGCCCGCCGCTCGGGCTTCCCGCGCCCCATCCTGCACGGGCTGTGCACCTACGGCGTCACCTGCCGCGCTGTGCTGCAAGAGATCGTGGACTGGGACGCCGACCGCATCGCCAGCCACCAGGCCCGTTTTTCGGCGCCGGTCTTCCCGGGCGACACCATCACCGTGGACCTCTGGATCGATGGCCCGGTGATCTCGTTCGAGGCGCGGGTGAAGGACCGCGGCGTGACGGTGATCAAGAACGGCAAGACCGTTCTGCGAAGCTGAGCCGGCCGCGGATGCGATCCGCCGGCTAAGGCGCGGTGCGCCCGACCCGGAACAGCACGTGCCGCCGCAGGGGGTGGCCCTCGGCGAGGCGAGGGTGGTCGAAGTCGTCGGCCGGGTCGCGGGCCATCCCGATCCGCCGCATGACGGCCTGTGAGCGGACGTTGCGCTCGGCGGTGATCGCCAGCACCTGGTCCACGGCCAGGTTGGCGAAGGCCCAGTCGCGGGCGGCGCGGGCGCCCTCGGTGGCGAGGCCGGCGCCCTGCGCGTCGGGATGCAGCCGCCACCCCAGTTCTATGCCGCCGGGTACGGGCAGGTCGTCGGCCATGACCATCGGGCCGACCGCGCCCACCAGCCGCCCGTCGGTCTTCCGCTCGGCGGCGAAGAGCCCGAAGCCGTGTGTGGCGATGTGGGCCGCGAGGCGGTCCATCAGGGCGTCGCTCTGGGCGCGGTCCAGCCCGCCCGCCAGCCACGCGCCCACATCGGGATGGGCGTTGATCTCGGCGAAGGCCGCGCGATCGTCTTCGCGGAACGCCCGCAGGATCAGGCGTTCCGTTTCGATCAAGCGGGCCGCCCTTGGGTGAGCGCGCCGTAGAGGTCCGTGCGCCGATCGCGGAAGAAGCCCCAGGCTGCGCGATGGGTCTGCAGGAAATCCAGGTCGAAAGTGGCCTTCACCATGCCCTCGTCCTCCCGCCCCAGGGCCGAGACCAGGTCGCCGCGGTGGTCGGCGATGAAGCTGGAGCCATAGAACTGCTGGCCGCCGTTCGGATAGCCGTCCCAGGGCTCGAACCCCGTCCGGTTGGCGCCCACCACGGGGATCACGTTGGAGACCGCGTGACCCTGCATGGCGCGCCGCCACGGCGCGGCGGTATCCAGGCTGGCGTCGTGCGGCTCCGAGCCGATCGCCGTGGGATAGAGCAGCACCTCGGCGCCCATCAGGGTCATGGCGCGCGCGCATTCCGGGTACCACTGGTCCCAGCAGATCCCGACGCCCAGGCGGCCGAACCGGCTGTCCCAGACCTTGAATCCCGTGTCGCCCGGCCGGAAGTAGTACTTCTCCATATAGCCCGGGCCGTCGGGGATGTGGCTCTTGCGGTAGACGCCCATCAGGCTGCCGTCGGCGTCCGCCATCACCAGGCTGTTGTAGTAGTGCGGTCCCTCGCGCTCGAAGATCGAGATCGGCAGCACCACGCCCAGCTCGCCGGCCAGCGGCGCCAGGGCTTTCACGCACGGGTGCTCGCGCCAGGGATGGGCGGTGGCGAACCAGCGCTCCTCCTGGGCCACGCAGAAGTAGGGACCCTGGAACAGCTCGGAGGCCAGGATCACCTGCGCGCCCTGCGCCGCCGCCTCGCGGATCAGCGCCTCGGTCTCGCGGATGTTGGCGGCCAGGTCCTCGCTGTACGAGGTCTGCAGGGCGGCGACGGTGATCTCGCGCGACATCAGGCCGGCTCCTGCTGGGTGATGCAGTGGAAGGAGCCGCCGCCCGTCAGGATGGCGGTCGAGGGAAGGCCGATGACCTGGCGGTCGGGGAAGACTTCCTTCAGCGCGCCGACCGCGAACTGGCCGGGCTGTTCGGCGTAGAGCGGCACGATCACCGCCTGGTTGGCGATCAGGAAGTTCATGTGGCTGGCCGGAACCGGGCGCCCGTCGTCGCCGTCGATCCAACCCGGCGACGGGATGCGGACCACCTTCAGCTTGCGGCCCTCGGCGTCGGTCATCTCCGCCAGGCGGCGCGCGGCGTCGTCGAAGGCGGGCGCGTTCGGGTCGCCCCGGCCCCAGGCCACCGGGATCGCCACCGTCGCCGGTCCCACGAAGCGCGCCAGGTTGTCCACGTGGCCGTCGGTGTGATCGTTGACCAGGCCCTCGCCCAGCCACAGCACCTTGCGGGCGCCGAGGCTGTTCGCCAGCGCCGCTGTGGCGACCTCCTCGGTCCAGCCGGGATTGCGGTTGCGGTTCAGCAGGCACTGGCCGGTGGTCAGCACCGTGCCCGCGCCGTCGTGATCGACCGCGCCGCCCTCCAGGATGAAGTCGTTCGCCGCCAGTTCGGCGCCCGACGCCTCGGCGATCTGGGCGGCCACCGTATCGTCGTGCTCAAGCTGGTACTTGCCGCCCCAGCCGTTGAAGCGGAAGCCGTGCGCGCGACCGTCGGCGAAGATCGGCCCGGTGTCGCGCAGCCAGATGTCGCCGAACGCGCCGGCCACGATCTCGATGTTGGCCACGCCGCCCAGCAGCGCGCGGGCCGCCGCCTCGCCGTCCGGGTGGCCGGTCATCAGCTTCACCGTCTCGCCGCCCGGCCCTGCCAGCGCCCGCGCCAACGCCGCCACCTCGGCCTGCGCGGCCGGGAGATCGTCTTCCCACAGCTCCACATGGCTGGGGAAACCCAGCCACATCGCCTTGTGAGGCGCCCATTCCGCAGGAACGACAAAGCTCATCCGACCCTCGTGCTCGAAGCCGCGGGCATGTGGCTCCCGTGGCCCCCGGCGTCAAGCGCGGGCTCGAGGGGGAGGGCGGCCGCATCGCTGCGACCGGCCTCCGCCAGGAGCGGCCGCTCCTAATACTCGACGTGCAGCGTCACGATGAAGGTTCGGCGATAGCCCGGCTGGGCCACTGCCGGGCCGGTGAGGTTGGAGGAGATGTCACCGAGGTAGCGCTCGTCGAACAGGTTGCGCACATTGCCCTGCAAGTAGGTGTTCCTGAGGCCGAACGGCTCCAGCTTCAGGCGAGCGTCGAGGTCCCAGAGCGCATAGCCGGTGAACTGTTCGGTGTTGACGAGGTTCGTCCAGCGGTTGCCGACGAACTTCCCCTGGACGCCCAGGCTGAGCATCTCCGCGGGATCCCACTGTACGCGCACGCCGCCCTGCCACTTGGGCGTCTCGTAGAGCGACTTGCCCTTGGTGGGCAGCACGCCCGCCACGGCGTTGGGGATGTCGTCCTGGATCTCGGAGTTGATGTACGAAAGCGAGCCGTAGAAGCTGAGCTCGTCGGAGGGCTTGAAGCCGACCTGTCCGTCGATGCCCCACTGCTTCACGTCGCCGACGTTCTGCGAGAACGCGATGCCGGAGGGCTCGTCCAGCACGCGCTCGATACGGTTGCTGAAGTCGTTCTTCCAGATCGAGGCGCCGGCCAGGACGCCGCCCTGTTCGTAACGGACGCCCAGGTCATAGGCCTTGGTGTGCTCCGGGCCGGGATCGACCAGGACCTGGTCGTACAGGTCGTCCGTACGCGGCGCCGACAGCGTCTCCGCATAGCTGGCATAGACCGTCGCCGTGTCGGTGACGTCGTAGCTGACCCCCACGTTCGGCAGGACGTCGTCGTACTTGCGGGTGAACCGGCGCGGCTGGCCGTAGCGCAAGGTTGCGTTCGAGTTGAGCGTCGCGGCCGGGAAGGTCACCAGCGGCGTCGTCGGTCCCGGGAACCGGTGTGCCGACCTGGGTCGTGCAATAGGCGTTGAAGGTGTTCTGCTGATAGCAGAACTGGTTCAGCTCCCGCTTCAGGAAGGGCGCGCGCAGACCGACGCTGATCAGCAACCGGTCTTCGACGAACCGGCCGCGGTACTCGGCGGCCACCTGGTTCAGCATGGCGACCGAGGTGCGGTCGCGACGCCGCAGGTTTGTGCCGTCCGGCAGCGTGACCCTGTCGCCGTGGCCGTCCTTGCCGCCGAACGGGCTCTCCGGCGTGCCGTCCTGGCCGATGAAGCCGACGTCGCCGGTCTGGCGGTGCTTCGCGCGGTCGAAGGTGTAGGCGATGCGGAAGTTCTGGGTGGGCGAGAATTTCCAGATCAGCGACGAGGTCAGGCCGTAGCGGCGGGTGTTGGTGGTGTTCGGACGGTACAGGTAGACCCGGTCCAGGATGTCGCCGTCGCCGTTCAGGTCCACGCCGAGGGCCGTCGAGGCGCCGCGGAGCTGCGGGTCGGTTTCCGGGAAGACCTGGGCGCCGCCGCCGTTCGCCAGCGCATACTGGAACGACGGATCGAAGGTCAGGGTCAGCTGATCCGAGAGGTTCCAGCTGGACTGGCCGCGGATGTTGCCGGTGTTCGAGGGGTTGATGGTGAAGTCGTAGTAGCCGCTCGGGCAAACGAATGCGCCGGCGTTGTCCACCTGGGCGGTCCCGGCTTCGGGCGTGGGCCGCAGGCAGCTTGTCGGAGCCACGAAGCTTTCGGGTCCGCCGGCGGCGGTCACGCCATGGCGATTGAAGCTGGCCAGGTTGATTCGATTGATGAAGTTGTTGCGGGCCCGGTTATAGGTGAACATCAGGCTGGCTTGGCCGACGTCGCCGAACTCCTGGTCGATCCTCGCATTGAGCTGCGTCTTCTTGATCTGGCCGGCCGGTTTCAGGGCCGAGTCATGCGGCTTGAACAGGTCGTTCTGCGTATAGAGGCCGCTCACCCAGATCTTCGTGCCCAACGGGCCGACTGCGCCGGACTCGATGGTGGCGTAGTAGCGCTGGAAGTCGTTGCTGCCGAAGCCGACTTCGCCGCGCACGCCGAACTCATCCGAAGCGTGTTTCGTGATGTAGTTGATGGTGCCGCCGGCGGCTGCGGCGGTGGGGCTGTCGACGTCCGTGGTCCCCAGGTTCACGGTCACGCGCTCGATCAGGTCCGAATCCAGCTGTTGGCTCGAATAGATGGCGTAGTTGCCGCTGTCGTTCAGAGGGACGCCGTCCTGGAGCAGGGCGATGCGCTGGCCGTCGAAGCCGCGGATGACGACGTCGCCGCCGGACGAGCCATAGGCGTCGTTGTTGGTGAAATTCACGCCCGGAAGCAGGTTGATCGTGTCGAGCACCGACTGGCCCGGAGCCTGGCGGCTGATGAAGTCTTCGGTGATGCTCGCCCGGGACTTGGGCTCGCGTTCCGCCACGATGGCGCCGTCGAGGTTCTTCGGTCCGGTGGAGCCGGTGACGACCAACTCTTCCACGATCGCTGTCCCGGAGGATTGTGCGACCGCGGCGCCGGCAAACGACAGGCCCGTGGCGAGCGCCGTGGTCGCGCAAAGTGCGCGGCTCAATTTCAGATACATGTAGTCCACCCCTTCCCACAGACTCAGGAGAGAGGACCCACAAAGGGTCGCTGAGTCATGGTTGCCCCTATATCGCGAAAGATTCGGCCGTTGGTGACTGTTGTGTGACGAGTTTGCAGGTGCTGTCACAGTGCGGCGAAAACGCATCACTCTGCTTGCGATTGCGGCAACGCGGTCTAGGTTTCGCGCCGTTCGAGGGACCAGATGTCGCAAAACCTTAAGCCGTCTGAGGCGGCCAGCGAACTGCGGGCGGCAGCGCTGCTGACGGCGGCGCTGACGGTCGCCCGGCTGATCGCGCTGTTCCGTACGCCGCTCGAACTTTATCCCGACGAGGCGCAGTACTGGCTTTGGTCGCGGACGCTGGACTTCGGCTATTATTCGAAGCCGCCGGTGATCGCCTGGGCGATCTGGGCCACCACGGCGATCGGCGGGGACGGCGAGGCCTGGGTGCGGCTGTCGGCCTGCCTGTTCCAGGCGGGCGCCATGCTGATGGTCTTCCTGGTCGGCCGCCGGCTCTACGGCGGCGGCGTGGGCCTGGCCGCCGCGGCGCTCTACGGGCTGATGCCCGGCATCCAGCTGTCGGCCCTGGTCGCGGCCACCGACGCGCCGCTGCTGTTCTTCCTGGGCCTGACGATCCTGGCCTATGTGGGCCTGCTGGAGGCTGACGGCCGCCGGCGCGTGCTGCTGGCGGCGGGCCTTGGGGCGGCGCTGGGGCTGGCGTTCCTGTCGAAGTACGCCGCGGTCTATTTCGTGGTCGGACTGGCCCTGCACCTGGCGCTGTCCCGCGCCGCCCGGGGGGCCTGGACCCTGCCTGCGGCGGCGGTTGCGCTGGCCGCCTTCGCCGCGGTTCTGGCGCCCAACCTGGCGTGGAACGCCGCGCACCACTTCGCCACCCTCCAGCACACCGCC
>DASVNS010000454.1:0-2964 GCA_036383735.1 Phenylobacterium sp.
CTTCGTCGGCGCGCCGCAGCATGCCTATGTGATCCGCAGTATCGACCCGCCCGCGCCCCAGAGCCAGCCGCCCCGGGCCGATGTGATCAGCGCCCGGCCGCCCTTTGGCGAGGCCGAGGAGCGCGCCCTGCTCGCGGCGCATCGGATCGAGGTGGTGGTGACCAAGAATTCCGGCGGCGGCGACACGGCCGCAAAGCTCGCCGCCGCGCGCCTGCTGGGCGTGGCGGTGGTCATGGTCGAACGGCCGCCGGCTGTGGGACTCGACGGCCTGGACGCCGAGCGCGCGGCCGACGCGGCCGGCGCCATGACCTGGCTGGAGGCGCGTCACGAGGCGGCCTCGAGACGTCTGCGGGTGTAGAGCCAGCTTCCGCCCTGGGGCCGCTCGATCCTGCGGGTCTCGGCCGAGCCCACCAACACCAGGGTGCTCATGTCGGCGTCGTTCGGCCGGGCGCTCGCCAGGTCGGTCGTGAGCAGACGCTCGTCCGGCCGGCTGATCGCGCGGGCGAAGGCGACGGGGGTTTCCGGCGGCAGCACCTCGCGCAGCCGTTCGAAGGCGGCGCCCAGCTGCCACGGCCTCGCCTTGGATATCGGATTGTAGAGGGCCAGGACGAAACCGGCGCGGGCCGCCACCGTGAGCCGCTCGACGACGACGTCCCAGGGCTTCAGGTTGTCCGACAGCGAGATTGCGCAGAAGTCGTGTCCTAACGGGGCGCCCAACCGCGCCGCGGCGGCGAACATGGCGGAGATGCCGGGCACCACCTCGACGTCGATCGCCCGCCAGTCCGGATCGCCGGCTTCGATCGCCTCGAAGACCGCGCTCGCCATGGCGAATACGCCCGGGTCGCCGGACGAGACCACGGCGACCGTGCGGCCTTCGGCGGCAAGCTGCAGGGCGTGTTCGGCGCGCGCGATCTCCTGGCGATTGTCGCTGATGTGGCGGACGAGGCCGGAGCGTTCGGGAACGCGGGCCACATAGGGGCCATAGCCCAGAATGTCGCTCGCCAGGGCCAGAGCTTCGGCGGCGCGCGGCGTCTGCAGGGAGGGATCGCCGGGCCCCAGGCCCACGATGAATAGGCGTCCGCTCATCGCGCCCTCTGCCGGCCGGGGACGAGAACGAGTGAGAAGTACGGCGCCTTGCCGTCGTTCATCTCCGCGAGCGGGGTGATACGCTCGTCATCGCCCATGGTGCCGCGCTCGACGAGCACAGCACGGGCGAGCAGGCCGACCGTCGCCAGGGCGCGGCGGATCTTCGGCAAGTTGCGACCGACCTTCATGATCACCGCCGCGTCCACGCTCCGCAGCCGTTCGACGAGAGCCGCCTCGTCCAGGGTGCCTGGGAGCACGCAGAGCACGTCGTCGCCGTGGCAGATCGGCAGCCGCGCCTGCGCCCAACAGCCGCTCATGCCGGTGACCCCCGGCACGACCTCGTTGCGGTAGTCCCGCGCCAGCCGGTCGAACAGGTACATGGACGAGCCGTAGAAGAACGGGTCGCCCTCGCTCAGCAGGGCGACCTCGCAGCCGCGGTCAAGCCGTTCGGCCAACATCTCGGCGCAGCTTTCGTAGAACTCGCCCATCTCCGCGAGATAGCGGGGGTCGTCGAGCGCGACCTCCGTCGTGAACGGATATTCCAGCCGAAGCTGCTCGGCCGCGGGATTCAGCGCCCCATCGACGATGGTTCGGGCGTGGCCCGGCCGTCCCCGCTTGGCGAAGAAGGCGACGACGTCGACTCCGGCAAGGATCCGGGCGGCTTTCAAGGTCATGAGCTCGGGATCGCCGGGCCCCACGCCCACCACCCGCAGCGCGCCGGCTTGCATGTTGGCCTCGCTCATTCGACGTCGCTCGCGAGCGCATTGACCGCCGCCGCAGTCATGGCGCTTCCGCCCTTGCGCCCGTGAATGATCAGCCAGGGCGTTGGGGACAGTTCCGCGAGGGCGGCCTTGGATTCCGCTGCGCCGACGAAGCCCACCGGCATGCCTATGATTGCCGCCGGCCGCGGCGCGCCAGCGGCCAACATCTCCAGCAGGCGGAAAAGGGCGGTGGGCGCATTACCGATCGCCACGAGCGCGCCTTCCAGGTGCGGAAGCCAGAGGTCGAGCGCCGCGGCCGAGCGCGTCGTGCCGAGCTGCGCGGCCAGCGCCGGGGTCTGCGGATCTCTCAGCGCGCAGATCACAGGATTGGCCGCCGGCAGCCGGGCCCGCGTCACCCCATGGGCCACCATCTCGGCGTCGCACAGCACCGGCGCGCCGTCCCGCAGCGCCGCGTGGGCGGATTCGGCGAAATCCTCGGAGAAGGCGAGGTCGGAGGCCGCCTCGACCATGCCGCAGGCGTGGATGACGCGAACGGCCACCCGCTCCTCCAGGGGTGAGAAGCGGGAGAGGTCGGCCTCCGCGCGGATGGTGGCGAAGGACTGGCGATAGATCGCCGCGCCGTCGCGGACGTAGTCCAGGGTCTGGGTCATGGGATTTCCGCGGCCTCTGCGGCGAGGAGCTGGAGGACGTGGTCGAGGGACAGACCGCGCGGCTCGGGCGCATCGCCGGCGCGTCCGCCCCGGACCAGGCCATAGCCGTCGGGGGCGGCGACCAGGGTGATGGCGGTCGGCGCGGGATGGGCGCAGCCCTTCGGGCAGCCCGACAGGTGGACATGGCCCGGAACGCCCTGCGCGGCCACGAGGGCCGCGTCAGCGCGGGTTGGCGCGAGGGCGTTCGCACAGGCCGGCGCGCCGGCGCAGGCGGTCACGAGCCGACGCGGATCGCGGGGGTCGACGACAAAGCCGGCGGCCCGGGCCGCGGCGGCGAGCGGGGCGGGGTCCGCGACCCCCGGCAGGAATAGCGCGCGCCAGGGACTGGTTCGGAGGGAGCCGTCGCCGAAGCGCCCGGCCAGCTCGGCGGCGAGGCTGAGATCCTCGGCGGTAAGCGCGCCGAAGGCCAGTCCCAAGGCGAAAACCCCGCCGACCCGGCCCGCAAC
>DASVNS010000455.1:0-9177 GCA_036383735.1 Phenylobacterium sp.
GAACTGCCGCCCGATCGCAGGGCTGTAGGTGTTGCTGGCCGCGCCGGTGATGCCGCGGAGCCGCGGCGCCAGGACGCCGCCCGCCGTCAAGCGGCCGTCCGTGCCGTTGACCACCACACGGCTGAAGGCGCCGGTCCCCGGCCCGTCGATGTCGAATGCGCTTGTGGCGGTCGCCTGCAAGGTCAGGGGCGCGTTGAAGGTCAAGGTTCCGGGGCTGGCGCCCGGCGCGAGGGTCCCGGCCACCGTGGTCGGCGCGTCGATCACGCCGACACCCCGCAGTGTCGCGTGTGCGGCCACCGTCACGCCCGCGGCCGACATCTCGCCGTTGTGGGCGAACAGGCCTTCGGTGATGGAGAGGACGCCGTTTCCCTGGGCGACGCCGGAGAAGTCGATCCTGCCCGAACCGCCGGTCTCGAGGACGCCGCCGAGGCCGATGGGGCCGGCCAGCGCGACCGTGGCGTTCTCCGCATGGATCGCGCCGCCGCCGGCTGTGATCAGGATCGGCCGCGCCGAACTCGTGCCTCGCAGGATGGTCAGGGCGCCGTTGTCCAGGGTCAGGCCGCTGCCGGGCGTCCCCAGCGCAGCGTCACCGTTGATCGTCAGGCGGGCGTTGCCGACCCGCGTGCCGCCGGCGTAGCTGCTGGCGCCGGTCAGGGTCTCGGCCCCGCCCGCGACGACGAGGCCTCCTGCGCCGCCGATCGCGCCGCTGAAGCTGCCCGCGGCGTGGGTCAGGGTCAGGTTTCCGCCGCCCAGGACGACGGTCCCCCCGCCCGACAGGCTGGTGATCGCGGCGCCGGCCGGCGTCGCGGAGATGTCGAAGGTTCCGTCGGCGACGACATCGGACGAGGCCGCGATACTGCCGGCTCCGGACAGCGACAGGGTGGCGTCGCGGCGGACGGTCGTGGCTCCAGCATAGGTGTTCACGCCGGCCAGGGTCTCGCGGCCGCCCGCCACGGTCACGCCGCCTTCCCCGCCGATGGCGCCGCCGAAGGTGTCGTTCGCGCCGGTCAAGGTCAGGGTGCGCGCGCCCAGGGTGACCGCGCCGGCGCCGGACAGCCGGATGATCGAGGCCCCGGCGCTGGTGGCGGAAATGTCGAACCTCGCGCCGCCAGCGACGTCGAGGCGGCTCGAGGCGGCGATGGAGCCGGCGCCCGACAGCGCCAGCGTCCCGCCCGACAAGGTCGTGGCGCCGGTGTAGGTGTTGACGCCGTACAGCGTCGTCGCCCCGGGACCGCTCTGAGTCAGGGCGCCCGAGCCGGCCAGCACGGCGCCGATTGCGCCGCTCTGGATGTTGTAGGCCGCAGATTCCAGGGCGCCGCCGCCGGCGCTGTCCTTGATCATGCCGCCGTTGAGCGTGAGGACGCCCGTCATCTGGCGGGTTCCGCCGAGGTCCAGGACGCCCCCGGACAGGGTGAGCGTTCCGCTCGTGGCCCCTAGCGTGCCCGCGCCGGTCAGGGCCAGCGTGCCGCCGGATATGGTCGTGCCGCCGGTGTAGGTGTTGGCGGCGGAAAGCACCGTCGTGCCCGACCCGCTCTGGGTCAGGGCGCCCGAGCCGGCCAGCACGACGCCGATTACGCCGCTCTGCACATTGTAGGAGGAGGCGTTCAGGACGCCGCCGCCGACGCTGTCCACGATCGCGCCGCCGTTCAGGGTGAGGGTGCCCGTCGTCTGGCTGGTCCCGCCGAGGTCCAGGACGCCGCCGGACAGGCTGAGCGTCCCGGAGGCTGCGCCGAGCGAGCCGGCGCCGGTCAGCGTCAGCACGCCGCCCGATACGGTCGTGCCGCCCGTGTAGCTGTTGGTGGTGGTCAGGGTCTGGGCCCCGCCGGCGAGCGCCAGGCCGCCGGTTCCGGAGATCTCGCCCGAGAACGACCCGGACGCCTGGGTCAGGGTCAGGGTCCGCGCGCCCAGGATCACGTCGCCCGAGCCCGACAGCGACTGGATCGACGCCCCCGACGCGGTCGCCGAGATGTCGAAGGCGCCGTCGACGGCGACGCCGGAGGAGGCTGCGATGCTGCCCGCGCCGGACAGCGACAGGGTGGCGCCGCCCCCGACCGTCGTGGCGCCGGTGTAGGTGTTGATCCCGGTCAGGGTCTCGGCCCCGCCGGCCACCGTCAGGCCGCCCGCGCCGCCGATGGCGCCGCTGAAGGTGTCGCTCGCACCGGTCAGGGTCAGGGTCCGGACGCCCAGGGCGACGTCGCCGCCGCCGGACAGCCCGGTGACCGCGGCGCCCGCGTCGGTGGCGGAGATGTCGAAGATGGCCCCGCCACCGACGTCGACGACGCTGGAGTTGGCGATCGTGCCCGCGCCCGCCAGCGCGAGGGTCCCGCCCGAGATGGTGGTCGCGTTGGTATAGCTGTTGGCGCCCGACAGGGTCAGCGTGCCGACGCCGGCCTTGATCAGGGCGTTGGACGCGTTCCCGGAGATGTCGCCGGCGAATATGGTGGCCGAGGCCTGGTCGACCGTCAGGCCCTTGGACCCCAATCGGACCGAGCTCCCCGCAACGCCGGACAGGGCCTTGATCTGGGTGGAGACGGTCACGCCCGAAACGTCGAATACCGCGGTCGCGCCGGTCAGGTTCACGCCGCTGGAGCTGGCGATGCTGCCGCTGCCCGAGAGCGACAGGCTGGCCGCGTTTCCGATCGTCGTGGCGCCGGCATAGGCGTTGAAGCCGGTGAAGGTCACGCCGCCGCCGGTGGCGCTGTTGGTGAGCACGAGGTTGCCCGGCGTCCCGCTGACGGCGTCCGAGAAGGCCCCCGAGAAGGTCGTGAAGGCCCCGGCCTGATCGATGGTGTTCGTGGCGGACCCGTCGAGGGTGAAACCCTGGCCGTAGCTCCCGCCGGCCTGGTCGGTCTTGAGCACGCCGCCCTCGAACACGGGGTTCACGGCCGTGCCGAGGTCGCTGGCCAGATAGAAGGGCTGGGCGGTGTCGATATTCGTCGGCTGGGCGCGGACCGACGCCGGCGCGGCGCAGCCGACGGTCGCAAGCAACGCGAGCAGCGCTTGCGGCGAAACGCGCTGGAACAACGAACTCTTCAAGTCTTCCGCCCCACGGCCTGACCCGGCTTAACCATGTGCGGGCTAAGAAGAGCTTACGGCGCGAGCGGCTGACGATATTGTCGATGCATCTGCGCCGTTGGGTCGCAGATGCACGATAGTGAAGCTTGACCATCCGACGGCATCGTCGGGCCAAAACAAAATGATCTGGTCTGAAGAAAGTTCAAGAATGTTCGACCGTTTCATCACGTTCTTTGCGCAGCTTACGCCGCATGAGCTGGCGATTTCCACGCTTTCCGGACATCTGACTTACTCAGAGTTCGATGCGAATATTGATCGATTCGCCGCCGCCCTCTCGGAATACGACCTGCCTAGGCCCGGGTTGGCCACGGTCTGCATCGTCGATCGATACGTCCACTGGTTGACGCTCGCCGCTCTTGCACGCTTGGGGATCACAACCGCCTCGTACCTCGCCATGCAACGCCAGCAGATGGAGCCGATGCTGCGGCCCGACCTGGTGATCACCGACGAGCCCGCGCAGGCCGACGACGACGCGCGGCCCCGGCTCTTGCGCATCTCGCCGGCGTGGTTGGCCGCGGTCGAGGCCCGCCCGGCGATCAAGCAGCCCCCGCCGGACATCGATCCCGACGGTCTCGCGCGGATCATGACTTCGTCCGGCACGACCGGGGTCCCGAAGAAATTCGGCCTCAGTTGGCGCTGCGTCGAGAACCGCATCATGCATGCCGCGACGATCGGCATGATGAAGGGCGCCCGCAGCCTCTCGCTGGTCGGACCGGAGTTCTATCCCTATCCCAGCGCATTCGGCGATTGGGCGCGCGGGGCGACCGTCCTGTTCGGGTCGAACGACCCGGTCGAGCTGGCCCAGTCCCTGACGCGGCTGCGGCCCACGTTGCTGGCCCTGGCGCCGATCCAGCTCAAGGCCGTGCTCGACAGCCTGCCCAAGGGCTTCCGCGCCATACCCGACCTGACCCTGGGCGTGTCGGGCAGCCACACGCCCCGCGCGCTCCGCGAACAGACCCGCCAGCGGCTCGCGCCCAACCTGCTGATCGTCTACATGGCGACCGAGGCCGGCCTCATGGCCGTGAGGCCCGACACCGGTGAGAGCGACGACGCCGACGTCGGGCGGCCGTCCCCCTGGGCCGAGGTGGAGATCGTCGACGAGGCCGGCCGCCGCCTGCCGCCCGGCGCGCTGGGCGTCATCCGGCTGCGCAGCCCCGACTGCACCGCCGGCTACATCGACGACCCGGAAGCGAACGCGCGCTTCTTCCGTGACGGGTGGTTCTATCCTGGCGACGTCGGCTCCCTGTCGAGCGAGGGGCGGCTCCGCGTGGAGGGGCGGCTGGATGAGGTGATGAACTTCGGCGGGACCAAGTTCATGCCCCACGTCATCGAGGCGGCGGTCCTGACCTGCGTGGGGGTGCGGGACGCGGGCCTCTTCACTCTGCCGGACGGGTCCGGGTTCGACATGCCCTGGATCGCCATCGTCCGCGACGACAGCCTGGTCGAGAAGGACGTGGCCGAAGCGCTGATGATCCCCGGCCTGCCGCCCGTCCACGTCGTCTGGATCGACACGATCCCCCGTTCAGGGCTGGGCAAGATCCAACGCGACCAGTTGCAGGCCGCCGCCACGCGCCACGGCCACGCCGGCGCCGCTCCGGCGCCCCAGACCTGAAGTTCGCGAGCGCCTGCGCCCGAGGTCGTCCGCCTGGTGGTGGCGGCTCCAGTTCCGACTTGACCATGAGGATTTCGACCATCATGTTGAACGGCATTCTGTATGATGGAAAACATGCAGAATGAGGCGAGACGGGGCGCCGGGTTCTGTGGAGGCGACAGTTCCCGCTGGCCTGATCGGCCCGACCATCGACCGACGGAAGGATGCTCATGCCCCAAGCCAATCGCCAGATCCTGCTCGATCGTCTGCCGCAGGGGCCGCTGGGTCCCGAGCACTTCAGACTGGTTGAGACAGCACTCCCACAGCCGGCAGATGGCGAAGTTCTCGTCCGCACGCGCTATATCTCACTCGATGCGGCCAACCGCGCCTGGATGATGGGGGCGACCTACCGTTCCGCCCTGGGCGCCGGCCAGGTTATGTCGGGCGACGCGATGGGTGAGGTGGTCGAGTCGAAGGACCCCTCGCTCAAGCCCGGCGACCTGGTCGCCGGTGACTTCGGCTGGCAGGACTATGCGGTGCTTCCGGCCCCGCAGCTTCTCAAGCTGCCGAACATCGAGCCGATGACGCACTTGATGAGCCTCTACAGCACCGCCGGCCTGACGGCCTATTTCGGCCTGCTGGACTGCGGTGAGCTGAAGGACGGAGAGACGGTGGTGGTCTCGGCCGCCGCGGGATCGGTCGGGTCGCTGGTGGGTCAGATCGCCAAGATCAAAGGCTGTCGCGTGGTGGGAATCGCCGGCGGACCCGAGAAGTGCGCCTGGCTGACCGACGAACTCGGTTTCGACCTGGCGGTCGACTACAAGGCCGGGGACCTGAGGCGCCAGATGCGCGAGGCCGTGCCGAACGGGATCGACGTCTACTTCGACAACGTGGGCGGCCAGATCCTGGACACCTGCCTGTTCAATATGAACGTGCACGGCCGCGTCGTCGGCTGTGGGGCGATCTCGGCGTATGACACCGACGCCCCGCCATACGTCCTGCGCGCCGTCCCGGCCCTCCTCCTCATGAAGCGCCTGACGTTCCGCGGCTTCCTGGTCATGGACTATTACGATCAGCGCGAGCGCGCGCTCAAGGATCTGCAGGCGTGGGTCGCCGCGGGCCAGTTGAAGGTCAAGGAGGATATCCTTGATGGGCTGGAGAGCACGCCCAGGGCGCTGATCGGCCTGCTAAACGGCGACAACCTCGGCAAACGGATGGTGCGGGTGTGATCACCCGCGACCGGATCGGCGACCGTTCTCAACGACATCAGGGGGAAATCGTGGACAAGCTTCTTTCCGGCAAGGTCGCGCTCGTGACCGGCGGTTCACGCGGCCTTGGCGTCGCAATCGCCACAGCGCTCGCCGACCAGGGCGCCGATGTGGCGATCAGCTATGTGGCCTCCGAAGACAAGGCTGCCGCCGTCGTCGCAGAGCTGAAGTCGAAGGGCGTGCGCGCCGTCGCGATCAAGAGCGACCAAGGCGACCTGACAGCTGCCGAACCGCTCATCGCCGGAGTCGTCGACCAACTGGGCAAGATCGACATCCTCGTCAACAATGCGGCCATAGCCATACAGGGCAGGACCATCGATCACCCCGGGTACGACGCGGCGGCGATGGATCGGCAATGGGCCGTGAACGTCGGCGGGGTGATCGCCAATATCCGCGCCGCCGCTCTGCGCCTGCCCGAGGGTGGCCGGATCATTTCGATCGGTTCCGGACTCGCCTCCCGCACCGGTTGGCCCGGCGCGGCGGACTACGCCGGCACCAAGGCCGCGATCGCGGGCTTCTCACGCGGCGTGGCGCGGGACCTTGGTCCCCGCAACATCACCGTCAATGTCGTACAGGCCGGCATCATGGCGACGGACATGACGACCAGCTTGGTCGCTGAAGTCCCGCCTGCCCTCCTGAACTTGTCGGCGATCGCCCGCCTGGCGAAGGTGGAGGAAGTCGCCGCGGCCGTGGCGTTCCTTGCGACACCCTCGGCGAGTTACATCACCGGCGCCGTGATCGAGGCGAACGGGGGCTATCTCGCGTGAGGCCCGATCGGTTTCAAGCTATGCCGCGTCGAGCGCCGGGTAGTCGATGTAGCCCTCGGCCGCGCCGCCATACAAAGTCTTCGGGTCTGGCGAAGCGAGCACGGCGTCCTGCTTGAAGCGCTGGGGCAGGTCGGGATTGGCGACGAAGAGCGCGCCAAACGCGGCGGCATCCGCGGCTCCCGACTGAAGCAGGCCCTCCGCCTTTTCCTTATTGAGGCCAGCGCCGTACAGATAAGCTCCGGGGAACAACGGCCGAAGCATCGCGTGGTAGTCAAATTCCACGGCCGGCTGAGCCACATGCAGGTAGCCGAGACCCATCGGCGCTATGGTCTCGACCAGGTTGCGGTAGGTCTCCTGCGGGGTGTCGTCGGAGACGTCGTTGAAGGTGAACTCCGGCGAGAGCTTGACGCCGACCCGATCGGCGCCCACCACGTCGGCTATCGCCTGGAGGGTTTCGACCACAAAGCGGGCGCGGTTCTCGATTGAACCGCCGTACCGATCGTCTCGGTGATTGGTCTTCGAGGACAGGAACTGCATCGGCAGGTAACCTGTGGCGGCGTGCAACTCGACAGAGTCGAACCCGGCTTCGATTGCGCGCCGCGCGGCCGTCGCGTAGTCGGCGATCGTCTGTTCGACCTCGACGGTCGTCAGCGCGCGCGGCACGCGATAGCCGTGCTCACCACTCACGGAGAACGACCAGCCTTCGGCCTTGATCGCGGACGGCGCGACCGGATCCGCGTCATCCGGCAGCGCGCCGGGATTGGAGATCCGGCCCGTGTGCATGAGCTGGATGGCCATGAGGCCGCCCTCGCGGTGCACCGCGTCCGTAACCTCACGCCAGCGCGCCACCTGCGCATCGGAGTAGATACCGGGCGTCATCAGATAGCCTCTACCGATCGGCGATGGGCTGACACCTTCGGAGATGATCAAGCCGGCCGTCGCACGCTGGGCGTAGTAGAGCGGCACGAATTCGCGCGGAACGCCGTCCTCCAGCCCCGCCCGGGAACGGGTCATCGGCGCCATGACGATCCGGTTACGCAGCTGCAGCGCGCCCATGCTGACCGGCGTGAATAGCTTCGAACCCATGTGATCATCGATTTCAAGACTGTTTGACATCGCCAATCAGGATGTCGCCCATCATTCTAACGGTCAATCGGAAACATCCGCCGTGGGTCGCCGCTCGCGTTAAACCCACATGCGCTGCGCGACGCTTCGGGACATCGAGTTCTAAACGAAGCTCATGCCTGCAGGTCGGACGACCCCGCCTGCTGAACGTTGTTTTCGAGGTCCAGGATGAATTGCCGCGCGAGCTTCAAGATCTGGTCGGAACGACCTGTCCCCCGAAAAACCCGGGACAGGTTGATCGCCCCCACCATGGCGCACCAGGCCATCACGGCGGCCTCGTCGGCTTCGTGTCCGCCGCCCATGGCTTCGGCCATGCTTTCGAAGCTTGCCTCCAGCTGCCGAGACATACGCAGGCGAACCTCGTCGTCCTCGGCGCGTCCGACGTCTCCGGAGAGGGTCCCGATTGCGCAGCCGTCCCCGGGATTGTCGCGATGCCCTGGGTTCAGGTACTGATTCACGATCGCCTTCACGGCGGTCCCGGGTTTGAAGGGCGCCCTGGCCACCGATGCGGCCTCGCCCAGGTCCAGCGCCCTCTCGACAGCTGCCACGATCAGGTCCGCGCGAGACGGGAAATGACCGTAGAAGCCACCATGGGTCAGGTTCGCGGCCTTCATCAGGTCGCTGATGCTGAGGCTATCCAACCCGCCCTGCCGGATTTGTCGCGCGGCGGCGTCGAGAATACGTTCTCGGCTTTCGGCCTTCTCCGCTTGTGAGTGTCCCAAGCGATCGTTCCCTTTCCCGCTTGACGACCTAGATGATGGTCATCATGTTAATGTGCCTGCATGGGGCATAACATGCAGCGTCCCATGAGAACAGTACGGCGGCCTGGTGGCGTCACCGGCAACCCGGACGTCACCGCGCCTTTTTCCGCTGCCCACACGGCGCCTGCCGCCTTCCCGGGAGTCTCGGCGGCCCACGTCAGCTTCAGCGATCAAGGCCAAGCGCGCGATTGAGCTCTGCATCGGCCATCAGCGCCGCCATGTCTCTCGCGGAATCGCCCGCCCGGTTCTTGCGGTCCAGGCTGGCTCCGTGACCGCGCAGGAGCGCGGCGGCGGCGGGATGGTTGGCCTGGATGCTCTTCATGAGGGCGGTTTCCTCGTCGTCGTCCGACGCATCGACAGGGACACCCTTCGCAAGCAGGGCTGCGACTTCGGCGGTCCGGCCGGCGGCGGCCGCGTCGCGTAGTCTCGCGGCCAACTCGGTCGGCGAGCCGATAGCTGGCTCAATCCTTGGTCGCGCCGGCGCCGATGCGATCCGCCCCGCCGTTACGACGAGTTCCGAGACACTGTCCGAACGCGCCATTTCGGGCGCCGCGGCGGGAGGGCTCCCCGACGCTTGCGCGATCTGGAGC
>DASVNS010000456.1:0-9116 GCA_036383735.1 Phenylobacterium sp.
AGGGGTGTACCAAATGGAGAAGGTTTTCGTGGCCCAGCGCGTGGCCAAGAAGCTGTTTTCGACCGAAGCCGCCGTTGACGGCGCTCTGATCGAAGCGACCGAGCTGATGGGCGAAATGCTGAAGGCTCGCCAGGACGTGAAGGTCTCGATGGTCTTCGCTGACGACGTTCAAGTGAAGATGATGGAAGCTATGACGGCTCTGAGCGAAGCTCGTTCCGCCATGGTCGCCGTGCACAACGAGCTGAACGAAGCGAAGCTTCGCCTCGGTGTCCGCACGAAGATGGACTACGACAAGCCCCCGGGCATGGCCGAACTTGAGCGCACGACGCTCCGTGAAGTCGGCTGATTTTTATTGCGATAAATTAACGGTGCTGCGCTCCTAATTCGGTTAGGAGCGCAGTGCATGTTGGCCATTCTCATCTTCTGGGGTCTGACGCTCTTTACTCTCGGCGCGTGTGTTTTCGCGTTCACGATGGGGGGCTCCGCCGAGCGCTACGCCGCCGGCGTGATCATCCTGAATATGGCCTTGGGCTACGGCGTGCGAGCGACCTTTCCCGAGGCCGCCTCAAGCTTCAAGCTGGTGAACGATGGCCTTGCGGCCTCGGCGCTGTTGGTGCTTGCAGTACGATACGCCGCCCCCTGGCTTGGCGGGGCGATGTTGTTCTACGCGGCTCAGTTCGCTTTGCATTCCTATTTCCTGGTTCTCAATCTGCCAGCCTCGGCGTCACGCGCACATATCAACAACTTGAACTTCGCGGGCATCACCTGCTGCCTGGTTGCGGGAACCGTCGTGACCTGGCGTCGCCGAGCGAGAGCCGGCCGCGCTAGCGCAGCGACCGCGGTGGCGTTGTCGCCAGCGCCACACCCGCCAGGACCAGCGCCAGCGCCGTGAAGGCGGGCCAGCCCGGCCGCTCGCCCAGCAGCGCCATGCCGAGCACGGTCGCCCAGCAGGGCGCCAGGTAGATCGACATCGACATGAAGAGCGGCCCTCGTCGCTGGACCAGGAACACGTAGCCCACGGTCGCCAGGCCCGTGGAAAAGACGCCGAGCGCCGTGACGGCCAGCAGCGAGGACAGCGGCGGCCAGGGCGGCGGCGACTCCAGGGTCGCGGCGCCCGCGCCGGTGAAAACCAGGGACCACAGGCAGATCATCAAGGCGCCGGCCGTCGAAGACACGGTGGGCGCTCGGCGGACCACGATGTTCGAGATGGCGTACAAGAGAGCGCCGAACAGCGCGGCGGCCAGGGCCAGGGTCTCCACGGTGACGCCGTGAGCCAGGCGCGGCGCGACCAGGGTCACCAGCCCGGCGAACCCCAGGCCGACGCCGGCCGTTTTGCGCGGGGTCAGCCGATCTCCCTCGATGAACAGGTGCGCCAGCAGGCCGGTCAGGATGGGCGAGGCGCCGTTGCAGATCGCGACGATCGCCGAGGGCAGGCGCTGCGATGCGAAGGCGAACAGCACGAACGGAAAGGCCATGCCCAGGAAGCCGATCACCGCATAGGCCCGCCACGCGGGATGGCTGAGCGGCGGCAGCCGTTGCCGTTGAACCGCCAGCACGACGCCCAGCGTGACCACGGCGATGGCGATGCGCGTCGCGCTGTTCCACACCGGCCCGATGTGGGCCGTCGCGATCTTCAACGCGGCGAACCCCGATCCCCAGATCGCCACCAGAACGGCCAGGATCAGCCAGTCGAACGCCTTGTCTCTATCCATGATCGCTTGGATCACATCGCCGCAGTTGCGGCCAAGCGCCGCCTTCGCGGCGGACGCGCTTCAAGCGTCTTTTGAAAAGTTCTGCTTGCGCTGCGGGCCAAACGAGGGCCTTTGGCGCGCGGGCCACGCCCCCCCAACGGGGCGCTGCTCATCTGTAAGGATGGGAGATACCGCTATGACTACCCCCCCCGATTTCGTTGGGCCGAAGCCGGCCATGCGCCCGGCTCGCCCCGAATTCTCTTCCGGCCCCTGCGCCAAGCGCCCCGGATGGAATCCCGAAAATCTCAGCAATGCCGTCCTCGGACGCTCGCACCGGTCCAAGATCGGCAAGGCGCGCCTGAAGGAAGCCATCGACCGCACCCGGGAGGTGCTGCAGGTCCCCGATGACTTCCTGATCGGCATCGTGCCCGGCTCGGACACCGGCGCCGTCGAGATGGCCATGTGGTCGATGCTGGGCCCGCGCCCGGTGCAGCTGCTGGCGTTCGAAAGCTTCGGCAAGGACTGGGTGACCGACGTCACCAAGCAGCTGAAGATCGAGGCCGAGGTGCTGGACGCGCCCTACGGCAAGCTTCCCGACCTGTCGAAGGTCCGCAAGGACGCCGACCTGGTCTTCACCTGGAACGGCACCACCTCGGGCGTACGCGTTCCCAACGCCGACTTCATCGCCGCCGACCGTGAAGGCATCACGATCTGCGACGCCACCTCGGCCGCCTTCGCCCAGGACCTGGATTGGGCCAAGCTCGATGTGGTCACCTTCTCCTGGCAGAAGGCCCTGGGCGGCGAGGCCGCGCACGGCGTGCTGGTCCTGTCGCCGCGCGCCGTGGCGCGCCTCGAGAGCTACACGCCGGCCTGGCCGATGCCGAAGCTGTTCCGCATGACCAAGGGCGGCAAGGTCACCCTCGACCTGTTCGAGGGCGCCACCATCAACACCCCCTCGATGCTCGCCGTCGAGGATGCCGTGGACGCGCTCAAGTGGGCCGCCTCGATCGGGGGTTTCACCGAGATGAAGCGCCGGGCCGACGCCAACCTGGCCGTGCTCGACGCCTGGGTCGCCAAGACCGACTGGGTGGCCTTCCTGGCCGAGGGCGCCGACATCCGCTCCAACACCTCCGTGTGCCTGAAGGTGGTCGATTCGCGGGTGGCCGGCCTTTCGGCCGACGCCCAGGCCGAGTTCGCCAAGAAGCTGGCCTCGGTGTTGGAAAAAGAGGGCGTGGCCCTCGACGTCGGCGGCTATCGCGACGCCCCTCCCGGTCTGCGGATCTGGTGCGGCGCCACGGTGGAGACCTCCGACCTCGACGCCCTGACGCCCTGGCTCGACTGGGCCTTCGCCTCGACCCTCGGCGCGCTTCAAGCCGCTTAGGGCGGCTTACCTCACACCCTGCACATCTCCCTCCCGGCCAGGCCGGGAGGGCGCTCCCTTAGGAGATCCACCATGCCTCGCGTTCTCATCGCCGATAGCCTGAGCCCCGCCGCCGTCGACATCTTCCGCCAGCGCGGCGTCGACGTCGATATCAAGACCGGCCTGTCCAAGGACGATCTGATCGCCGTGATCGGCGACTACGACGGCCTGGTCGTCCGCTCGGACACCAAGCCCAACAAGGACGTCATCGCCGCCGCTAAGAAGCTGAAGGTCATTGGCCGGGCAGGGATCGGCGTGGACAACATCGACATCCCTGCGGCCACCGCCGCCGGCGTGGTGGTGATGAACACCCCCTTCGGCAATTCGATCACCACGGCCGAGCATGCCATCGCCATGATGTTCGCCCTGGCTCGCCAGCTGCCCGCCGCCGACGTCTCGACCCAGGCCGGCAAGTGGGAGAAGAACCGCTTCATGGGCGTCGAGCTCTACGCCAAGACGCTCGGCCTGATCGGCGCCGGCAACATCGGCGGCATCGTCGCCGACCGGGCCCTGGGCATCAAGATGAAGGTCGTGGCCTACGACCCCTTCCTATCGCCCGAGCGCGCGGTCGAGATGGGCGTGGAAAAGGTCGAGCTGGAAGACCTGCTGGCCCGCGCCGACGTCATCACCCTGCACACGCCCCTCACCGACAAGACCCGCAACATCCTGTCGGCCGAGAACCTGGCCAAGACCAAGAAGGGCGTCCTGGTCATCAACTGCGCGCGCGGCGGCCTGGTCGACGAGGCGGCGCTGCGCGCCGGCCTGGAAAGCGGCCACATCGGCGGCGCGGGCTTCGACGTGTTCACCCAGGAGCCCGCCAAGGAGAACGTACTCTTCGGCGCGCCCAACCTGGTGGCCACCCCGCACCTGGGCGCCTCCACCAACGAGGCGCAGGAAAACGTCGCCCTGCAGGTCGCCGAGCAGATCAGCGACTATCTGCTCACCGGCGCCGTCACCAACGCGCTGAACAGCCCTTCGGTCACCGCGGAAGAAGCCCCGCGCCTGAAGCCTTTCGTGGCCCTCGCCGAGAAGCTGGGCACGCTGGCCGGCCAGATGCTCGACTTCGGCATCAAGGCCGTGGACATCGCCTATGAGGGCGAGATCTCGAAGCTGAACACCAAGCCGCTCAGCGCCGCCGCCCTGGCCGGCGTCCTGCGGCCCATGCTGGCGGAGATCAACATGGTCTCCGCGCCGGCGGTGGCCAAGGACCGGGGCATCACCATCTCGGAAAGCAAGCAGGACGAGTCGCCGATCTACGACAGCCTGATGCGGATCACGGTCACCACCGAGAAGGGCAAGCGGTCGTTCGCCGGCACCGTCCAGGCGGGCGCCGCCCGCGTGGTCGAGGTGAAGGGGATGGACCTGGACGCCCCGTTCGCGCCGCGCATGCTCTACATCAACAACCTCGACAAGCCGGGCTTCATCGGCGCCCTGGGCGGCCTGCTGGGCGAGGCGGGCGTCAACATCGCCACCTTCAACCTGGGCCGGATCAACGCCGGGGACGACGCTATCGCCCTGGTCGGCGTGGACCAGGAGCCGTCCGCGGCGCTGCTGGCCAAGATCCAGGGCCTGCCGCACGTGAAGGAAGCCCGGACCCTCCGCTTCTGACCGGCGCACGGCCGCCTGTATCCCCAGCCGGGGTCCAGGTGGCCCGCGCCTTGCGGCGTTCGTCACGGAGGGGGCGATCGGTGTCCCGCAAAGGCACACCTGTCGCCATGGCCGGACTTCGCCCCGCCCTCGCGGTCGCCTGGACGCCCGACAGCACCCCTAGGCAACCGCCAGCGCCGCCGTCGAGAGACGGCGGCGTTTGCCGTTGGGGCTCAATGGAAATCGCGGCTGCGGATGAGGCGGCCGCTGGTCTTGGAATGGGCTGCGATCGGGGCCTGGTCCTCGCGCAGGTCGGAGAGGCGGCCGGAGAGGTCGGTGAAACGCTCGGCCACCACGTGGATCACCTCGCCCTCCTTCTGCACCTGGCCGTGGACGACCAGAAAGGCCGAGGTCATCACCAGCCGGCGATGGGCCTCGAAGCAATCGCGCCAGACCACGATGTTGGCGATGCCGGTCTCGTCCTCCAGGGTCAGGAACACCACACCCTTGGCCGTGCCGGGCCGTTGACGCACCAGCACCAGCCCCCCCACCGACAGCCGCCGCCGGTCGCGGACCGTCTTCAGGGCCGAGCAGGGCACGACCTTCCGGTAGATCAGCTCCTCGCGGAAGAAGCGGACGGGGTGGTCCTTCAGCGACAGGCTGGTGGTGCGGTAGTCCTCGGCCACGTGCTGCGGCAGGCTCATGAACGGCAGCTCGACCTGCGCCTCTTTCAGGCTCTGGCGCAGCAGCAGCGGCGCATGCTTCTCGGCGCCCCATTCGCCGGATAGTCCCTTCACCGCCCACAGCGCCTCGCGCCGCGAGAAGCCCAGGCTGCGGAAGGCGTCGGCCTCGGCCAGCAGCTCCAGCGCCCGGCGCGAGAGAAATGCCTGGCGGGCCAGGGCCTCGATGCTGTCCGCGCCGGCGGCCCGCGCCGTTATCAACGCCTCCGCGTCGTCCTTCTTGAACCCCTTGATCTGCCGCAGGCCCAGGCGGACCGGGCGCAGCTTCTCCCGCGGATCGTCCTTTTCCTCGACCGTGCAGTCCCAGTCGCTGAACATCGCATCCGGCGGCCGCATTTCCACGCCATGTTGGCGGGCGTCGCGGACCAGCTGAGCCGGCTGGTAGAACCCCATCGGCTGGCTGTTCAGCAGCGAGACCAGGAAGACGTCCGGGTGATGCCACTTCACCCAGGCCGAGGCGTAGACCAGGATCGCGAAGCTGATCGCGTGGCTCTCCGGGAAGCCGTACGACCCGAACCCCTCGATCTGGCGGAAGCAGCGCATGGCGAACTCAGGATCGTAGCCGCGCCGGATCATCCCTTCGGTGAACTTGGCCCCATACTCGCCGACGTTGCCGTAGTGGCGGAACGTGGCCATGGAACGCCGCAGCCCGTCGGCTTCATCGGGCGTGAACCTGGCCGCCTCGATGGCGATCCGCATGGCCTGTTCCTGAAAGAGCGGCACGCCCTTGGTCTTGCCCAGGATCTTCGCCAGCTCGTCGGGCGGACCATGCTCGGGCGAGGGCGCCGGCAGGTCGATGGGCTCCTTGCCCTCTCGCCGGCGCAGGTAGGGATGCACCATGTCACCCTGGATCGGCCCCGGGCGGACGATCGCCACCTCGATGATGAGGTCATAGAACTCCCGTGGCTGCAGCCGGGGCAGCATCGACATCTGCGCCCGGCTCTCGACCTGGAAGACGCCGACGGAATCGGCGTGGCACAGCATCTCGTAGACCTCGGGATCCTCCTGCGGGACGTCGGCGATGTCGGCGATGCCCAGGATGTCGAAGCTCTTCTTGAGCGCGGTCAGCATGCCCAGCGCCAGGACATCGACCTTCATCAGGCCCAGGGCGTCGATGTCGTCCTTGTCCCATTCGATGAAGGTGCGGTCCGCCATGGCCGCGTTGCCGATCGGCACGGTCTCGTCCAACCGCCGCTTGGTCAGCACATAGCCGCCGACGTGCTGCGACAGGTGGCGCGGGAAGGTCAGAAGCTGCTGCGCCAGCGCCGTGGCGCGGCGGATCTCCGGCGCATTCGGATCGATGCCGGTCTGGCGGATGTGCTCATCGGGCACGCCGTCGCCATAGCTGCCCCAGACGGTGTTGGCCAAGGCGGCGGTGACGTCCTCGGTGAGGCCCAGCGCCCTGCCCACCTGGCGGATCGCCATGCGCGGACGGTAGTGGATGACGGTTGCGACAATGGCCGCACGGTCGCGGCCGTAACGTTCGTAGACGTACTGCATCACCTCCTCGCGGCGGGCGTGCTCGAAATCCACGTCGATATCGGGCGGCTCGCCCCGGTTCTCCGAGATGAAGCGGGAAAACAGCAGGTCCTGGCCCTTCTTGGTCGGATCGACCGACGTCACCCCCAGGCAGAAGCAGACGCAGGAGTTGGCGGCCGATCCCCGGCCCTGGCACAGGATGCCGAGCTTCTCCCGGGCATGGCGGACAATGTCGTGGACGGTCAGGAAATAGTTCGGGAAATCGAGCTTCTCGATCAGGTCCAGCTCGTGGGCGACCAGCGTCGTCACCTTCTCCGGCACACCGTCGGGATAGCGCCACCTGGCGCCTTCCCATGACAGGTCGCGCAGGTGCTGGATGGCGGTCTTGCCGGGCGGCACGGGTTCGTCCGGATACTCGTAGCGGAGCTGGCCCAGGTCGAACCCCACACGTTCGGCGATCTCGACGCTGCGCTCCACGGCGCCCGGGAACCTGGCGAACAGGCGAGCCATCTCGGCCGGCGACTTCAGGTGACGCTCGGCGTTGGCCTCGAGCCGCAGGCCGGCCTCGTGGATCGTGCATTTCTCGCGGATGCAGGTGAGGACGTCCTGCAGGGGCCGCTGCTGGGGACCGTGGTAGAGCACGTCGTTGGTCGCCACCATCGGGGCGCCGTTCGCCTGGGCCAGCCCCGAGAGCTGGGCCAGCCGCTTCAGGTCCCGCGCCCCATAACGCCGGGCCGCGGCCAGCCAGACGTCGGGCAGTTCGCCGGCGATGCGCTTCAGCTCGCGCTCGAAGGCCTCGTCCAACCGTTCGGGCGGGACCACGAGCGTGAGCTGGCCTTCGGCGTGGTCGAGGAAGTCGCGCCACCGCAGTTCGCACTCGCCCTTGTCGGCCCGCCGCTGGCCCACGGTGAGCAGGCGCGTCAGGCGGCCATAGGCCTCGCGGTCGGTCGGATAGATCAGCAGGCTGGGCGTGCTGTCGACGAAATCCAGGCGGCATCCCGTCAGGGCGCGGACGGCGAGCCCCTGGTCCTTCAGCATAGCCACCTGTCGCCAGGCGCGCACCACGCCCGCCAGGCTGTTGCGGTCGCAGATGCCGATAGCGTCCATCCCCAGCACGCCTGCGCCGCTGACCAGGTCCTCGGGATGCGACGCCCCACGCAGGAACGAGAAGTTGGTGGTGGCCTGAAGCTCGGCGTAACGGATCATGCGAACAGTCCGTGCAACCACCACTTCGGACCCGCCTCGCCGCCGTAGAGCCCGGCGCGGAACAGCCAGAAGCGGCCGCCGTCGGCGTCCTCCACCCGGTAGTAGTCGCGGACGTGGGTGACCGAGACGTCGCCGATGTCGCCCTTCCACCACGCCTCGCCGATGCGTTCGGGACCCTCGGCGCGCTGCACCCGGTGCAGGCGGCCGCGCCAGCGGAACTGGATGGGCGGGTCGTCGGGCAGCAACGCCACCACCTGCTCCAGCGGCTCGGGGCGGCGGAACAGGCGCACGGGGCGAGGCGCCTCGCGGTCCCAGGGGCGGGCCTCGGTAGGCGGGGCGCCCAAGGGGGCTGCGCGTTCGACAGCGAGTTCGGGGACGTGGCTTTCGAATGGCTGGGCGCGCCAGACGGCGCCGGGACCCAGGCGATTGGCAAGCCGGTCGACCAAGGGCGCGAGGCCGTCCTCCACCGCCGCCTCCAGGCCCGCCTCGATGCGCACCTGCCGCCCGCCGACCGGCTCGACCGCATAGGCGGCGATGGTCACGCTCTCGACGCCGAAGCCGGGATCGACGGTCTCCAGCCTCGGCTGGAACAGGCGCGCGATGCGCCGGGCGTCGCGTCCGGGCAGGGACAGGCCGACGGCCACCGTCGGCGCCTTGCCGTCCACCCGGTGGAAGGCCGCTTCGAAACGACGGCCGCCCTGGCTTTCGGCCTCCAGCCGGGCGCACAGCTTGGCGGTGACGTCCTCGGTGACCCGGGCCATGTCCTCGGGCGCACTGATCGGTTCAAGGAACGCCAGCCGTGCGATCCAGGGGGTGGGCGGACGGCGGAAGGCCAGCGCCTCGCCGGTTCGGCCCAGCGCCTGGTCCAGCCGGTCCACGGTCGCCGCGCCGAACCGCCGGCCCAGCGGGGCGCGCGGGATCTCCATCAGCTGGTCCAGCCGGCGCAGGCCCAGCCGCTCGATCTGGGCGGCGGCCTCGGGATCGAGCCGCAGC
>DASVNS010000457.1:0-1548 GCA_036383735.1 Phenylobacterium sp.
GCGGCGAAGGCCACCATGAGCTCCACCAAGTCGGCCACCGGCCACCTGCTGGGCGCCGCCGGGGCGCTGGAGGCGGCGTTCTGCTGCCTGGCGATCCGCGACCAGATCGCGCCGCCGACCATCAACCTGGACAATCCCTCGGTCGAGACGGCCATCGACCTGGTGCCCAACAAGGCCAAGCCGATGGAAATCAATGTGGCGCTGTCGAACAGCTTCGGCTTCGGCGGCACCAACGCCTCGGTGATCTTCAAGAAATACGCGTGAGCCGACGCCGGATCAGCAAGCGAGCGGCGGGCGGGGGCGCGCTGATCGCGCTGGGCCTGGCGATCCTGATCGCGCTGGCCGGTGTGTGGACCTACGTCGGTCCCGGTCCCGAGGCCCCTCGAGGCGCCGCCACCGTCATGGTGCTGGAGCGTGGCGCGGGGGTGAAGCAGATCGGCCATCGGCTGAAAACCGCGGGCGTGATCTCCTCGGCCGGCGTCTTCGTCCTGGCGGCCCGGCTGACGGGCGCGGCCTCCGAGCTCAAGGCGGGCGAGTATGAGTTCGCCTCGCGCGCCTCGCTGGCCCAGGTGCTGGCCGACATCCGCGGCGGCAAGGTGGTGCGCCGGGTGATCACCATCCCCGAGGGGTGGACCAGCGGCATGGTGCTGGACGCGGTCAACGCCTCGCCGGTGCTGACCGGCGCGGTCGACGAGCCGCCCGAAGGATCGCTGCTGCCCGACACCTACGACATCCAGCGGGGCGAGAGCCGCGAGGCGGTGATCGGGCGGATGCGAGACGCCCACGACAGGCTGCTGGCCGAGCTCTGGGCCGCCCGCCAGCCGGGCCTGCCGCTGGCGACGCCGACCGAGGCGGTGACCCTGGCCTCGATCGTCGAGAAGGAGACCGGCGTGGCGTCGGAACGGCCGCGGGTGGCGGCGATCTTCGTCAACCGGCTGCGCGCCGGAATGCTGCTGCAGAGCGACCCGACGATCATCTACGGCCTCACCAGGGGCCGGCCGCTGGGTCGCGGCATCCGCGCCTCGGAGCTGGCGGCCGACAGTGCGTGGAACTCGTACCGGGTCGCGGGCCTGCCGCCGGGGCCGATCGCCAACCCTGGCCGGGCGTCGCTGGCCGCCGTGCTGAACCCGCCGAAGACCGACGAGCTCTACTTTGTCGCCGACGGGACCGGGGGCCACGCCTTCGCCTCGACCTACGAGGCGCACGAGAAGAACGTGCAGCGCTGGCGGACCATCGAACGCGAGCACGCGGCGGGGGGGCGGTGATGCCGCAGGTTTCGAACCACGAAAATCACGAAGGGCACGAAAGCGGCCCGACCGGATCGAACCGGCGGAGCCAAAGAATTCCTTCGTGTTTTTCGCGTCTTTCGTGGTTCGTCTTTTCGCCGGCTGCGCCCGGCATGAGGGACAACTGATGCCGATTTCGGGGATGACCGGGTTCGGGCGGGCCGAGGGGGCGCTGGGCGGCTGGAGCTGGGCGGTCGAGGCGCGCAGCGTCAACGGCCGGAACCTGGAGGTGCGGTTCCGGGGGCCGCCGGGATTCGAGAGC
>DASVNS010000458.1:0-1613 GCA_036383735.1 Phenylobacterium sp.
GGAGGGTTTCCGGCTGCGTCGGCGGCGTGGCGGCCCCGGTGCGCAGCAGCGGGCGGCCGAACCGTGCGGTCAGCGGTCCGCCCTGCAGCGCGCCGGCGATCTCGGTCAGGGGGTAGAGCGGCGGCTGCGGCGGCGGCAGCAGGGCGATGGCGGCGAAGGTCAGCAGGTGGGTCGCCACCAGGCAGGCGACGATCAGGGCCACCAGCTGCAGGCCGATCGAGGCGCGCGGACGCGCCGGCAGCTTCATGGCCGGGTGACCGCCACGTCGAACATGTAGCCGGCGCCGCGCACCGTCTTGATGATCTCGGTGTCGCTGCAGGCGTGCAGCTTGCGCCGCAGCCGGCTGATCTGCACGTCCACCGCCCGGTCGAACACGTCGGTGTCGTCGCCGCGGGCGATGTCCAGCAGTTGGTCCCGCGACAGGATGCGCTGCGGGTGGTCCAGGAAGGCCGACAGCAGCGAGAACTCGCCCGAGGTCAGCAGGAGGGTCGCACCGTTGGGCGCGCGCAGCTGGCGACGCAGGGCATCGACCACGAAGCCCTGGAACTGGTAGGCCTTGCCCTTGCGCGGCGCGCCGCCGCGCACCTCCTCCCGCCGGCGGAAGACGGCGCGGACGCGGGCCAGCAGTTCGCGCGGGCTGCACGGCTTGGGCAGGTAGTCGTCGGCCCCCAGCTCCAGCCCCAGCACCCGGTCGATCTCCTCGCCCATGGCGCTGACCATGATGATCGCGGGACCGCCCTCGGCCGAGAGCCGGCGGCAGATGGACAGCCCGTCCTCGCCCGGCAGCATCAGGTCCAGCACGATCAGGTCGATGGGCGCCGCCTCCAGCGCCCGGTCCATGGCGCGCGCGTCGGGGACCGCGCGCACCTGGAAGCCGTGGTCGGCGAGATAGGCGCTCACCTGCTCGCGCAGCTCGGTGTCGTCCTCGACGATGAGGATGTTGCGGGCCGGCAGGACTGCGGGTTGGGCCGTCATGGCAGGCTGTTTCGCGGCCAACTGTGGCGTCGTCATAGCGGCCTGGCCACAATTCGCCGCGACGGCGGATCAGCGCGGCGGGTCATGGCGCATCATGTGGCCGTCGCCGGGCATGCCCGACCCCATCCGGCCGTGGTCGGGCATGCGGCCGCCCATAGGATGGCCGTGCGGTCCCTTGAGGCGCTGCAAGGCGTCGAAGACCTTCTGCTGTTCCGGGGTGAGCGCGGCGTAGAATGTGGTCAGGGCCTGGCGCATCCGCTCGTGCCGGGCGGTCATCTCGGCGTCGCGCCGGGCCATCTGCTGCAGCCGTTCGGGCGTGGTCAGCGGCTTCGGCTCGGGCGCGCCCTCCTCCGGCCCGTGCATGGGCGGCCGATGGGCCTCGACGAAGGCGGTCAGCGCCGGTTCCTGGTCCGGACGCAGGCGCAGCACGGTCCTGAGGTCTTCCAGATGCTGCCTCTGCATGGCCTCGTGGCGGGCCATCATCTCGGCGCCATGCGGGCCGTGGCGCATGTCGGCCGGCGCAGGCTGGGCGTGGGCGACACTGGCGGCGAGCGCGGCGGGGACAAGCCCCAGGAACAGGCGGCGTTTCATGGGGGTGTTCTCCTCTTGGCGGGGACTTTCGCACGAGCGCCCTCCGG
>DASVNS010000459.1:0-4426 GCA_036383735.1 Phenylobacterium sp.
TAGAACGCCTTTGCGCCCTCGATGTCGGGGGTCATCAGCTCGTACCAGATGAAACGGCCGTGGTCGGGCATGGGCGCCTCCTGTGAGCAGACGCTCACCCTACCGCCTCTGCCCCGTCGCGGGAAAGGGAACGGGCGTCCCGCCGTGGCCGAAGCCGGGCGACGAAGGTGGTGGCGGGGCGGCAGGGGGCGAACTCACCCCGATCACGCCTCGTCTCCAGCCCCGCGGTGTCATCCCGGTTTCGGCGCAGCCGAAGACCGGGACCCATTGCGCTCGGCGCGAGCACCTGGATCCGCAGCATCGCCGCTGCGCGTCTCCCGCGACATCGACGCTGGATGGGTCCCGGTCTTCCGCCTGCGGCGGAAACCGGGATGACAGTCTTGGAGGAGCGGCCCCGCCTCAGACCAACCGCTTGCCGGCGTCGTCGATGATCGAGCCCAGGTCGCGGGCTTCCTCGGCCATGATCATCTCGTTGTGCGCCTTGCCTGAGGGGATCATCGGGAAGCAGTTCTCTTCCTTGGTGACCCGGCAATCGAACAGCACCGGCTTCTTCACCTCGATCATCTCGCGGATCTTGTCGTCCAGTTCGTCGGGGTGCTCGGCGCGGAAGCCGACGCCGCCGTAGGCCTCGGCCAGCTTCACGAAGTCGGGCAGGCTGGACGAATAGGAGTGGGAATAGCGCTCGCCGTGCAGCAGTTGCTGCCATTGCCGCACCATGCCCATCCACTCGTTGTTGAGGATGAAGATCTTGATCGGCAGGCCGTACTGAACGGCCGTCGAGATCTCCTGCATGGTCATCTGGACCGAGGCGTCGCCGGCGATGTCGATGACCAGCGCGTCGGGATGGGCCATCTGCACGCCCACCGCCGCCGGCAGGCCATAGCCCATGGTGCCCAGGCCGCCTGAGGTCATCCAGCGGTTGGGTTCCTCGAACCGATAGAACTGGGCCGCCCACATCTGGTGCTGGCCGACCTCGGTGGTGATGTAGGTGTCGCGGTCCTTGGTCAGCTCGTACAGGCGCTGGACCGCGTACTGCGGCTTGATCAGCTTGGTGTCGGGCGTGTAGCCGAACGAGTTGCGGGCGCGCCAGGCGTCGATCTGGGTCCACCAGGTCTTGATGGCGGCGGGGTCGGTCGAGAGGTTCCGCTGCTTCCAGGCGGCGATCATGTCCTCGAGGACGGAGGCGGCGTCGCCCACGATGCCGATATCGGCGCGGACGTTCTTGCCGATCGAGCTGGCGTCCACGTCGATGTGGATCTTGCGCGAGGTGGGGGCGAAGGCGTCCAGGCGGCCGGTCACCCGGTCGTCGAAGCGCGCGCCGACGGCGATCATCACGTCACAGTCGTGCATGGCGTTGTTGGCCTCGAACGAGCCGTGCATCCCGAGCATGCCCAGCCACTTCGGGTCCGACGCCGGGAAGGCGCCCAGGCCCATCAGGGTGGAGGTGACCGGCGCGCCGGTGAGTTCGGCGAACTCGCGCAGCAGCGCCGCCGCCCGCGGGCCGGCGTTGATCACGCCGCCGCCGGTGTAGAAGATCGGCTTCCTGGCCTTGGCGATCAGCGCGACCGCCTCGGCGATCTTGCCGGCGTCGCCCTTCACGCGCGGGGCGTAGTTGTGGGCGTGCTTGACCTCGGTCGGCCCCTGGTAGACGCCCTTGCCGAACTGCACGTCCTTGGGGATGTCGATGACCACTGGGCCAGGCCGGCCCGAGGTGGCGATGTGGAAGGCCTCGTGCAGGATGCGCGGCAGGTCGGCCACGTCCTTCACCAGGTAGTTGTGCTTGGTGCAGGGCCGGGTGATCCCGATGGTGTCGCATTCCTGGAACGCGTCGGTGCCGATCAGGTGCGTGGCGACCTGGCCGGTGATCACGATCAGCGGGATCGAATCCATCAGCGCATCGACGATGCCCGTGACGGCGTTGGTTGCGCCGGGGCCCGAGGTCACCAGGACGACGCCCGGCTTGCCGGTCGAGCGGGCGTAGCCCTCGGCGGCATGGGTCGCGCCCTGCTCGTGGCGGACCAGCACATGCTGCAGCCGCGGCTCGGCGAACAGCGCGTCGTAGATGGGCAGCACCGCGCCGCCCGGATAGCCGAAGAGCACTTCGACGCCCTGGTCCAGGAGGGCGCGCACGACCATCTCGGCGCCGGAGATGGTGTCTTGCTGGGCTTCGATCGTCTGATGGGCGGTCATGGGCTGGGACCTGGGCTAGGGGAGCTAAGGATCTGGGCAATAAAAAAGGCCCGCGGGGGGCCTGGGACAAGCGACCGATCGGTCCTGACATCACGTCAGTCCGTTACGGCCGCCCGACAAGTACAAGAGTAGTGCGCACGAGATTTCCCGCAAAGAATTAGGAACGGGCATGTCGCATGCTCCGCCTAGCCCGTCAAGGTGGGGTGGAGCGCAAGAAACTGCCTCCACTGGTCGTCGGCGGCCTCCGCGTCGATCCGGGGCCAGTCGCGCATCTGGCCGCGCATCCAGGTCATCTGGCGCTTCGCATAGCGCCGCGTCTCCTGCTGGGCTGCGGCGATGGCGGTGGGCAGGTCCGTCTCGCCGCACAGGTGGGCGGCCAACTCGCGCACGCCGACGGCCTTCATGGCGGGCCGGGCGGGGTCGAGGTTGCGGGCCATCAGCGCCCGCACTTCGTCCAGGGCGCCGCCCTCGACCATCGCCTGCAGCCGGGCGTCGCAGCGGGCGTAGAGCGTCTCGCGCGGCGGCTCCAGCGCCACGGCGCGCCACGATCCGACGGGCAGGGCGCCGGCCGCGGAGGCCTGGTGGTCGCTTAGGGACGTGCCGGTCGCCGCATGAACCTCCCAGGCGCGGACCAGCCGCTGCCGGTCGCCACGCGCGATGCGGCTCGCGGCGGCGGGGTCCACGGTGGCCAGCCTGGCCCGGAACGCGTCCTCACCCAGCGCCTCGAACTCGGCAGCGGTCGCCCGGCGCACCTCAGCGGCGATGGCGGGGATCTCCGCCAGCCCCTGGGTCAGGGCGCTGAAGTAGAGGCCGGTGCCGCCCACGACCACGGCGTCGCGGCCCCGCGCGCCGATCTGCGCGATGATCTCCGAGGCGGCCCGCAGCCAGCGACCCACGGACCAGCCGTCGGCGGGATCGACCGTCCCGAACAGGTGGTGCGGCGCGGTAGCCAGTTCTTCCGGGGTCGGTCCGGCGGTGATCACGCGCAGGCCGGCGTAGAGTTGCATGGAGTCCGCGTTGACGATCTCGCCACCCGTCGCGTGCGCCAGCTTCTGGGCGAGGGCGGACTTGCCGCTTGCGGTCGGTCCGGCGATCAGCCAGATGCGGCCCGTCATGGAACTCGTCCTTACCCTCGTCGGCCCCGATCCGGCCCAGGCGGCGCAGGCCGCGGAACTCGCCGCCTCAGCGCTCGCAGCCTGTGGCGCAGGCGTCAAGGCGCCGATCCCGCTCGGCGACGGGGCGCTGGACATCCCGGTGATCGCCGCCCCGGCCGACGCCGCCGCGCGGGTCGCCGACGCCTTGGCGCAAGCGCCCGTCGACAGCTGCCTGCAACCGGCCGCCGGCCGCCGCAAGCGCCTGCTGATCGCCGACATGGACTCCACGATCATCAACGTGGAGTGCCTGGACGAACTGGCCGACTTCGCGGGCCTGAAGGCCGAGATCAGCGCGATCACCGAGCGGGCCATGCGCGGCGAGCTGCAGTTCGAAGGCGCCCTGCGCGAACGGGTGGGCATGTTGAAGGGATTGGCGGTCGGCGCGTTGCAGCAGGCCTATGACGAACGCGTGCGGCTCAACCCGGGCGCGCGGACCCTGGTGCGCACCATGGCCGCGAACGGCGCCCGCTGCGCCCTGGTCTCGGGCGGCTTCACCTTCTTCACCAGCCGGGTGGCCGAGGCGGCGGGCTTCCACTTGAGCCGAGCGAACACCCTGATCGAGGCCGACGGCAAGCTGACCGGCCAGGTCGGGGATCCCATCCTCGGCAAGGAAGCCAAGCTGGCCGCCCTGAAGGAGAACGCCGCCGAGCTCGCGATCCCGCTGTCGGCGACCCTGGCCGTGGGCGACGGGGCCAACGACCTCGCCATGATCGAGGCGTCCGGCCTGGGCGTGGCCTATCGCGCCAAGCCGATCGTCGCGGCCCAGGCCCACGCCAAGGTCGACTATGCCGACCTCACGGCGTTGCTCTACTTCCAGGGCTACACGCTCGACCAGTTCGTGACGGACTGACGCCGGTGAGCCTGCCCCGTCCCGTCCGCGCCGTGGTCTTCGACATGGACGGCCTGCTGGTGGACACCGAGCAGGTGGTCTTTCGCGCCATGCAGCGCGTCGCCGGCGGCATAGGGTCCGAGATGCCGTTCGCCACCTTCCAGCGGATGGTTGGCCTGCAGCACGCCGCCAGCGACGTCATCCTGCTCGAGCACTTCGGCGAAGGCTTCGACCTCGAGGCCTGGTCCGCGGG
>DASVNS010000460.1:0-11840 GCA_036383735.1 Phenylobacterium sp.
CTGGCGCCCACCCCAACGGCCGTCTCCGCGCCGGAGCCGCCCGGCGCCGTGGCGCTCGCCAAGGCGGAGGCGCCGGCAAGGCGCCGGCTCGACCCCTGCGCGACGCCACCGACCCCGGCGGATCGGCTGCTGTGCAACGACCTTGGCCTCAACCTGCTGAGCCACGAGATGCGGGACGCCTATGGGCGCGCCCTCGGCGCCGGCGCGGACCCTGTCGCCATCCGCGAAGGGCAGGCCGCGTGGCGGCGGGTTCGCGATCCCGTCGCCGACCCACGGGTGCTGGCCGAACTCTACGATCGCCGCATCCGTGAGCTGAAGGCGGCGGCTTCGACGGCGGCCGCGTCGGGACCGGACGCCGCGGAGATCCCCGCCGTCCCGGCGGAGCGGCGCCCGAACTGAGCTCGCGCCGAAGGCCTGCAGGCTTACGCCGCCACGCACGCCGGGCTAAGCGAACATCATGACCGACACTGCCGCCGCACCCGCCGGCCCGCTCGCGGGCCTCGTCGTGATCGAAATGGGGACGCTGATCGCCGGCCCGTTCTGCGGCCAGATCCTCGGCGACTTCGGGGCCGAGGTGATCAAGATCGAGGACCCGAAGGTCGGCGACCCGATGCGCCAGTGGGGCCGCAGCCTGCCCCAGGGCCTGTCGCCCTGGTGGCCGGTGATCGGGCGCAACAAGAAGTCGGTGGGGCTGGACCTGAGGAACGCGGAGGGCCAGTCGCTGGCCAGGGCGCTGATCGCCAAGGCCGACGTGGTGATCGAGAATTTCCGGCCGGGCGCGATGGAGAAGTGGGGGTTGGGCTACGAGACCCTGTCTGCCGGGAACCCGGGACTGATCATGGCGCGGGTGTCCGGCTTCGGCCAGACCGGCCCCTATTCGCAACGCCCGGGATACGGCCTGGTCGGCGAGGCGATGGGGGGCTTGCGCCATGTGACCGGCGAGCCGGATCGGGCGCCGGCGCGGGCCGGCATCTCGATCGGCGACAGCCTGGCGGCCATGCATTCGGCGATGGGCATCCTGATGGCGCTGCGCCACCGCGAGAAGACCGGCGTGGGCCAGGTGATCGACGCGGCGCTGTACGAGAGCGTGCTGGCGGTCATGGAGAACCTGGTCACCGAATACGACCTGACCGGCTACGTGCGCGAGCGGTCGGGTTCGATCCTGCCGGGGATTGCGCCATCCAACGCCTACCCTTGCGCCAACGGCGAGATGATTGTGATCGGGGGCAACGGCGACAACGTTTTCGCCCGCCTGGCCGAGGCCATGGAACGCCCCGATCTCAAGGACGACCCGAAGTTCGTGGACCACGCCAGTCGCGGGGCGAACCAGCCGGAGCTGGACGGCATCGTGGCGGACTGGACATCGACGTTCGCGCTGGGCGACCTGCTGTCGCTCCTGGACGCCAAGGGCATTCCGGCCGGCCGCATCTTCCGGGCGCCGGACATGCTGTCCGATCCGCAGTTCGAGGCGCGGGAGGCCATCGTGTCCGTGGAACACCCGGTGTTCGGGCCGGTGCGGATGCAGAACGCCTTTCCCAAGCTGTCGAAGACGCCGGGCCGGGTGCGATGGCCGGGACCTGCGCTGGGGCAGCATACGGAGGAAGTCCTGGCCGCCCTTGCGGGCTGCTCGCCCGGGCGCCTGGCCCAGCTGAAGGCCGCGGGGGTGATCTGATCGGCAGGGTCCGCCGGTCCGCGACCTATGCCGCGGACCGCACGTTGAGATTCGGGTCGCTTGCTTTCGGGCGAACTCCCTGGACCACCGGGCTGGCCCCCGCGACGTGCGCCGCGGGCTCTCGGGGCGTCTGATAAATCGGGCCGCGGCCATTGCAGAGGTGGCGACTTGCCACAGCGCCGCTTCGCCGCGCGGCGCCATGTACGCATCGCTTATCGATCGCCGAGCAGCTCCGCCACGGCGGCGGCCACCTGTCCGACGTCGTAGGGCTTGCGGATCACCGGAGCCTCGAAGCCCCCGGGTGCGCCGCCGTTTTCCCCATAGCCGGTGGCGAACACGAACGGAATCTTGCGCTGGTGCAGCACCTCGGCCACCGGCGTCACCGAGCGCCCATTGAGGTTGGCGTCCAGCACGGCCGCGTCGATCGGCTGGTCGAGGAGCGCCATCGCCTCCTCCAGCTCATAGGCCGGGCCGATGACGTTGGCTCCGGCTTCGGAAAGGCCGGTCTCCAGCTCGAGGGCCAGCAGCACGGCGTCCTCGACGATCAGCACGCGCGCACCCTTCAGGCTGGCTCTGCCGCGCGAGGTCGGGACGGTCTCGGTGACCCGGGCGACCGGCGCCTCGGGCATGACGTCGGGCCGGTCGGCCATGGCCTGTGGACCCGCCCGCAGACATACGGTCACGCCCGCGGGGAGGTAGTCGACCTTGGTGTCGCCGTTCAGCTCGCGGCCGGTGACCTGGCTCAGCAAGGTGGAGCCGAATCCATGGCGGGTGGGCGGCGCGACCGTGGGTCCGCCGCTCTCGGTCCAGATCAGCTCGAAGCCGCCCGCCCGACAGGTCCAGCGGAGATGCACGTGCCCGGTGTCGACCGAGAGCGCCCCGAACTTCACCGCGTTGGTCGCCAGCTCGTGCAGGGCGAGCGACAGGGCGTTGGCCGCCCGTGGGGTGAGGAAGAGATCGGGTCCGTCCCAGCTGGTCTGGCCGGGCGCTATGGCGCCGAGTTCGGCCGCCGCCAGGTGGTCTACCGCGGCGCCCCGCCAGCGCGCCGCAGTGAGCAACTCGTTCGCCGAGGCCATGGCCTTCAGCCGGCCGCCGAAGGTCTGGAGGAAGGAGTCCAGGGACGTGGTGCGCTTGGCGGTTTGCTGGGCCAGGGCCTGGACCGCGGCCAGCACGTTCTTCACCCGGTGGTCCAGTTCCGCCATCAGTTCCTGGCGCTGGTCCTCCTCGACGCGCCCCTGGCTGACGTCTTCGATGATGCCGGTAAGCCGCTGCGCGACCCCCGTTTCGCCGCGGGTGATCACCCCGGCCAACCGCAGCCAGACGACCCGCTGGTCGGTGGGGCGGATCAGTCGGAACCGGAGATCGAAGGTGTTCACCGAGGGGGACGCCAGCGCCGCATCCCGCTGTGCGACAAACGCCGCGACGTCGTCGGGATGGGCGTGCCTGACCATCAGGCCTCGAACCCCGTCGGCCATCCGGCCTTCAGGGAACCCGGTGATGGCGGCCATCTGCGGGCTCACGTGCAGGGACCCCTCCAGGTCCCATTCGAAATCGGCGAGGCCTGCAGCCTGGAGGGCCAACTCCAGACTCTCGCGATTAGAGCTGCGTCCCAACTCGCGCGTCATGAAGCCAGCATATGCACGCCCGGGGCTGGAAGCGATGGGAAACCGCGCAAACTTTCTCAAGGCGGTCGCGGGCCTTTGCGGCGGTCCGAATAACGACCTATGTTGCAGTGCGCGAAAGCGTGGCTCCGCCCCGGGAGCGCTTCTCATCTGGAGACGACACATGCCCTCCAAGGCCGGTCAACTGACGACGGAACAGGTGGCCGACGCGGCCAACGACACCGCCGCGAAGATCACCGCCGACGCCCAGAAGGCGATCGCCGACGCCGCCAAGCGCATCGAGGCTACCGTCCAGCAGGCTCTTGAGCAGGTGCGCGCCCAGTCGCGCGTCTACGCCGACGTCGCGGGCGAACAACTCGACGAAGCCACCCGCATCGCCAGCGAACAGATCCGCGCCCGCCCGCTCGCCGCGACCGGCGCGGCTCTGGGCATCGGGGTGCTCATCGGCATGCTGCTCGCTTCCAAGCGTTGAACCTCAAGCGGATCCTGAGCCTCGCAGCCGCCGCAGCCGCCGTCGCCGCGGCCGCTGCGGTGTGCGTCGTCGCGGCGTCGTTCGCCCTCTATGCGGCGGCGCGCGAGTGGGTTGGCCCGGCGGGCGCCGCGGCCATCGTCGCGGCGGCGTTCGCGCTGGTGGCTGTGATCGTGGCGTGGCTCGCCACTCGCAAGGCCGCTCCCAAGGTGAAGGCCAGCGCCAAGGCTGAGGACGCCACCCTGATCGACCGTGTCATCGTCCTCGCCAAGGAGCGCCCGCTGATCGCGCTGGGCGCGGCGGCGGCCGCGGCGACGGTGCTGATCCGCAACCCGGCCGTCGTCACCGCGGTGGTCAGCGCCTTCATGGCCGGCAGCAACGCGTCCACCTCAAAAAAGTAGCTTCGGAACACCGGCGTTCTCGAAGCGTTGCCTTCGCCGCAGGCAGTTTAGTCTGCGAACGGAGGTAGTGACATGCTCGGTTGGGCCCTGACCTTTCTGGTGGTCGCTCTGATCGCGGGCGTCCTCGGTTTCACCACGGTGGCCGGCGCCGCAATGGGGATCGCCAAGATCCTGTTCTTTGTCTTCCTGATCCTGTTCGTCGTCTCGCTGGTCATGCACCTGGCCCGCGGCCGCGGCGTCGGACCTCTCTGATCAAGGCTTGCCTGGGCGACGATCCAACGCCCAGGTCCGATAAGGCTCGTAGTGCGAGCCCTTCCAGGCGAGGGCGGTGACGCGAATGCAGCCGTCCTCGACCTCGACCTCGTTGTAGCCGGGTGGAACCCCGCGTTCGCGCAGCGAAAGCGTCCCGGCCCCCACCGCATATGTGCGGCCGTCGCCGTGCGGATAGGGCCATGTGAAGGGCGCGTGGATGTGCCCCGACAGCACGAGGTCCACCCCGGCGCGCGCGAACGCCTTGGCGGCTCGCTCCCCACCCCAGACCCTCGCCGTCATGGGTCCGCCCAGCATCTCGATCAGCGGATGGTGAACCACCACGATCCGCAGCACGTCCGAGGGCTCGAACCATTCGACCGCGCACTCGGCCTGGCGCATCGACATCTGGCCCTTCGACCAGTTGATCCGCGGCTGGGCGCCCCGGGCGGTGTTGATGCCGCGCACCGCCACCCCGTCCGCACGCCATGTTTGCGCGGGCGCCGAGCCGACATAGCGCTCGAAGCGACGAAACGGCGCAATGACGCGCTCGGCCCATGCCAGGTAGGGCGCGTCGTGGTTGCCCGGCGTGACCAGCTGCGGTTGCGGCAGGGCGTCAAGCCACGCCGCGGCGGCCTCGAATTCGCGCCGCTCCGCAAAGCGGGTGAGGTCGCCGGACACGATGGTGAGGTCGAAGCCCCCGCTGGCTATGCGTTCGGCGGCGGCGGCCACCGCGGCCTTGTTCTCGCCGCCGAAGTGAATGTCCGACAGGTGAGCCAGCCGGACCTTCACCGCTCATCCTTGGGCGGAGTCAGCACGCGGCAGACGTTCGGGTCGTAGCGCACGTCGACGACGCTGGGCAGCCGGACGATCTCACCGTCCAGCAGGGCCGGGATGCCCTGCGCGGACCAGACCCGGGCGCGCCGGCAGAACTGGTTTTCCACGGACGGATCGACCCGCCAGTCGCGGACCAGGGCGTTGATCCCCAGCCTCAGGATCTCGCCCGCGCCGTTCGGGTTCAGCGCCGCCGCCTCCAGCGCCGGGTCCTCAGCGCGCATGACCTTGGAGGCGATCGGGCACATCAGGACGAGAGCCTCGGCCTTGGCTCGCTCGCCCCGATCGAGTTCATAGCGAAGCCGGCCGGTGAAGGCGCGCTGGACGGCGTGCCGGACGCGGGACAAGGCCTCGATTGGACGCCCTTGCCGCGCCGCCTCTCGCGCCGGAGCCAGGCGGGCGGGCGAGCCCAGGATCGCGGCGCAGAGAAACCGATGGCCCTCGATGCACCCGCCGCCCAGTTGCCGCTCCCGCCCATCCTCCAAGGCGACTCGCAACGCGTCCTGCCAGCTGCGCTGACCATAGACCGCGTGGGGCATCATGTTCATCGTGCCGCCTGGCAACGGTACGATCATCGGCCCCTGCGGACCGCAGAGCTCCGCCGCGGCCCGCACCGTGCCGTCGCCCGCCAGCGTGATGAGAAGATCGGGCCCGGTGTCGATGGCGGCCTTCAACTGGTCGATCAGCTGGCCCGGTTCGGGTGCGCGGATCCGGGCGGTGACCCCGTACTCGGCCAGGATCTTCGCAAGGTCCGCAGGCGCAGTCGCGCTCACGCCGCCGGAGGCGACGTTGGCCACGACCTCGATCTTGCCGAGGCGCGGGCGGACGGCGGGATCGGCGTCAGTTGCGGGCAGGCGTTTCGGTCCTGTCGGTCGTGGTCACGTCGCGCACCGCCTGGCCGGCATCCGCCGCGGCGCCGCGGACGACAGGTTCTGCCTGGTCGGCGGCGGTGGCAAGGTTCTCATCGAGCACCGCGCCCGCGCCGCCGAAGGATCCGTTGATCGCTGCGAGGACGACTACGACCAAGCCGATCGCCGCGGCGATGACCACCAGCGTCACCAGGAAGGGATGGCGGCGTCGTTGCTGTTGCGCGTCGCGACGGCCCAGCTCGTAGGCCTGCCGCAGGTCGCTGCGCTCTGCGTCGGGGTCGCTGTGGGAGGTCACGGCCGTTGTCTCCAGAGCTGTTCCCCCGCTGCAACGGCGCCCGAGGGGCTTGGTTCCGGACGGAACTGCGCAGGTGACGATGCGTTTCCCGCCCTGAGCGCGTCCAGCCCCAGGCGAAGAGGAGGCGCTCCTAGAGTGATCTGGCGAGCCGCCTGCCGGCGGGACGCCGGTGATACCCAGAGGAGAGCTAGTTCAATGTTGAAGCCTCTTATCGCGATTGTGGGCGCCGGCGTCATGGCCGCGGCCTGCACCAGCACCGGTCACACGGAACGAAGCGCGGTCGGCGGCGCAGCCCTCGGGGCGCTTGGCGGCGCCGCGCTCGGTGCGATCTCCGGCGATGTCGGCGTCGGTACGGGCGCTGCGGTCGGCGCGGCGGTTGGCGGCGCCGTGGGCGCCGTGAAGGGATGCCGTGACGAAGGCGGCTGTGGCAAGGACACCCCGAACCGCAAGCAGTACTATGACGAGCGCGCCGGCCGCTATTACTACTACGATCCGGGCGCCGGCCGATATTACTGGGAAAACGGCACGCCGCGCTGACGCGGTCGTTGACCGACGTGCAAAAAGGGGCGGTCGGAACATCCGGCCGCCCCTTTTCCAATTGGGAATGATCGGAGCCTTGGGATGAGAACCGTGGTGATGGCCGGCATGGCCGCTCTGGTCGGGCTCTCGGCCTGTACGACGATGCACAGCGCCCGCGACCGCATCGTGCGCGCGCCCGCGACGTGCCAGGACGTGAGCGTCCCGATCTACTTCGAGCCAGATGTCGCCCAGCTGACGCCGGAGGGGCGCCGCGTTATCGCCATGCAGGCCGCCCAGGCCCGACATTGCAGGATCGATAGCGTGCGGGTCCTCGGCCTCGCCGACGCCGACGGCGATCCGGCCGCCAACCTGGAGCTCTCGAAGGCCCGCGCCGCCTCGGTTACCGACGCGCTCGTGAAGGCCGGGTTGCCCGCGGCGGAGTTCGACCTCACGGCGGTCGGCCAGGCGGGTTCGGTGACCGCGGACGGTAAGATCCAGCCGGTGCGCCGTCGTGCTGACATCACCCTTAAGCTCGGGAACAAGTAGCGCCCGCCACGCGCGCGCAAATCTGACGTGCAAAGAGAAGGGCGGGCCTCGCAGGCCCGCCCAGGTGTGCATCATCGAGAAAAGGGGTGCGGAGACGGCAGACTGGCATGTTCGCCAGCCTCAAGTCGGGGGGGGCGTCGCCGCCTCCGCAGAGATAGAACACCGACATCTGCGAACCGTTCCGGGCGTTCGCAACATTTTTTGCGGCGCCTTGAGCGGGCTCCCGAGGGTTTGCGCGGAACGGTGGCTTTGCCGTGCGCGTTCTCCGTCTGCGCCAGGAAAAGGGGCGTGCGTGATGCGCAGTTCTTTCACCGCGACAACGGGCCTGAAGCTTTCGCGGAGCCCAAGCGCCCGTGAAGAGGCGCTCCGCCGACGGGCGATGGTCCTGGGCGCTGTTTTGGGTCTGGCGGCGATCGGCGCTGCGATCGGGCTGCTCACCGCGCCGCGTGACCGGGGTGAAGCCGCCGAATCGACCAGTCCGTTCAGCTACTTCCCATCCGAGTAAGGAGACCCGTCCATGTCTTCCCGCGAGACCGAGCGGCCGGTCACCAACGCCACGCGCGCCCGCCAGGGCCGCCTGGGCCGCCACGTGTTCTGGGTCCTGGTGTTCGGCACCCTGCTGGCGGCGCTCGGCATGTTCGCGGCGTGGACCTGGAAATCGGCGGAGGAGGGGCCGCCCGGACCCGGGCAGGAAACCGTCGATGGGCGCGGCTATGGCGCGCCGGAGCCGCGTCCGCCCAACCCGCAGTCCCCATAGGCTCAAGGAAAAGGCGCCGCTCGGGGAGCGGCGCCCTTATTGTTCGGGGCGGCGGCTGTCAGGCGGCCTGTTTGCTCTGGCGGCGAGGATGGAAGAACAGCGCCTGGCCGATGGCGGCCTTCACCGTCTCGGGCTGGAACGGCTTGGTGATGAGGAAGGTGGGCTCCGGACGCTCGCCGGTCAGCAGGCGTTCCGGGAAGGCCGTGATGAAGATCACCGGCACGTCGTAGCGCTGCAGGATATCCTTCACCGCATCGATGCCGGAGGAGCCGTCGGCGAGCTGGATGTCGGCCAGCACCAACCCGGGCGTCTTGCGCGCCACGGCGTCGACCGCCTCGGTCCGGGTGGCCGCGATGTCGACCACCGTATGACCCAGCTCGGTGACCAGGGCCTCGATGTCGGCGGCGATCACCGGCTCGTCTTCGATGATGAGCACGTCGGTGGCCAGCTCCGCGTCGATCTCGGACTGAGCCTCGGCGATGAGGCGTTCCACGTCGCTGAAATCGGCGCCGAGGATTTGCGCGGCCTCGCTCGGGGTGAACCCTTCGAGGGCGGTGAGCAGGAACGCCTGCCGCGAACGTGGCGCGATGCGCATCAGGCGCCGAGTCGCGTCATCGACGCCGGTGTCGTCGTCGCTGGGGTCTTCGAGCTGTGCGCCCGTGCTGCACCAGATCGCGTGGAAGACATGATAGAGCGCGACGCGAGGCGTCATGTTGTCGGCGAGCGTGCGTTCGCCGGCCGCGAGGGCCTCGAGCGCGACGCGCACATAGTGGTCGCCGGTCGGCTGGTCACCGGTCAGGGCGCGGGCGTAGCGCCGCACATAGGGAAGATGCGGCGCCAGTCGGGCTAGAAGACTCAAGGGTTGACCCCTCCCGTATTGCAGTTCGTACGCCACAGCCCAGCGCAAGGGAGATCCCCCGACCGGACCCCATCATGGGCAAAAACGTCAGGGCTGGGAACCGGTTCCCTTGTCGCGCGGTTTTCCGCATCTTGTCCTTCATCCTATTGGAACCAGGAATTGGATCGGGGCGTTGAGCAGTCGCAAGGAACACGAGAGGGGGCGGACTCCGCGTGAGCGGAGCGCCGGCGAGATGATCGAACAGCGTCCAATGGCGGAGCGCCGCAAGGCTTCTGCGGCTCTCGACGAAGCCCGTCTGCGTCAGCAGGCGATCGGCGTGCGCCTGCGTCAGATGTTCGACGAGGTGGTGAACGAGGCGGTTCCCGACGAATTCCTGGACATTCTTCGGCGCGCGGACCAGCGCGGCTCGGAGAAGGGCTGATGGGGTCGGCGGTGGACAACCCACGTCCCGAGCGCTCGGCTGCGGACGACGCGGCCTTCAAGCGCGAGCTTGTGCAACTCATCCCGCACCTGCGCGCCTTCGCGCGGACGCTGTGCGGCGATCCGACAGCGGCCGACGACCTGGCGCAGGACGCCATGATGAAGGCCTGGGACGCCCGCGCCAGCTTCCAGATGGGCACCAACATGAAGGCCTGGACCTTCATGATCCTGCGCAACCAGTTCTACTCGGAAAAGCGTCGCTCCTGGCGGCAGAGCCAGCTCGACCAGGAGGCGGCCGAACGCACCCTGGTGGCGGTCGATGATCCGGAAGCGCCCGTCGCCCTGGACGAACTGCGCCAGGGGTTGGGCATGTTGCCGGCCGAGCAGCGGGAAGCGCTGATCCTCGTGGGCGCCGGCGGCTTCGCCTACGAAGAGGCCGCCGAAATCTGCGGCTGCGCGGTGGGCACGGTGAAGAGCCGGGTCAGTCGGGCGCGTCGCGCCCTGCACGCCATCCTCGAGGACGGAGCGTACGACCGGGACGGCGCGTCCGCCGGGGACGCGATGCGGTCTATCCTGGCCGACGCGGAGCGTCTAAGCACCGTCCGGTAAGACGGATGCGCTGATGACCGGTTCAACCTGGATTTCGCTCAGCACGATCCGGGTCCGCCTGATCGCGGCCCTGGCAGCCGCCCTGCTGCCCGTGCTGGTGCTCGGCGCGCTGCAATCGGCCATCGGCTTCCAGCGCGAGGGTCGCGAACTGCGCCAGAACCTCGGCTTCGCCGCCGAGCGCAGCGCCGCCACGGCGCGGGCGCGGATGGAGGGCGCCGATGTGCTGCTCCAGACGCTGGCGCCGGGCGCCATCGGCTTCCAGTGCCAGAAGCGGCTCGAGCAGGTGACCACCCGCATCCCGGGCTACCTGAACCTGGTCCGCTTCGACCGGCAGGGCCGCGTGGTCTGCGCGGCAGGCGGCGTCCCGGCCGACCTGGCTCGCGCGGAGCGCCCCTGGTTCCGGCAGCTTGCGCAGGGCGGCGGGATTTCGATCACCCGCGATCCCGGCTCAGCCTATGCCGAGGAGCCCGCCATGCTGACGGCGGCGCGTGCGACGGCAGCCGACGGCGCGTTCGACGGCGCGTTCGCCGCGGTGATCGCGCTCTCCAGCCTGCAGCCCAAGGTCAGCGATCCGTCGCTGCCCAGGGGCGCGGAAGTGGGTCTGGTGGAGAAGACCGGGCGTTACATCACGTTCACGGACGCCGGCGCGTTTCCGCGGCTGCCCACCGACTGGCGGGCGAAGGTCGATGCGAGCGGCACGCTGGTCTGGTACGGCACGGACGGCAAAGGTCGCCGTCGGGTCTATTCCGCCGCGCCGGTCGTGGGCGACGAGGTCTATGTCGTGCTCTCGGCCGCCTCGCCGGGGATCCTCTCGTGGGCGCGGCTGAACCCGTTGACCGGGATCGTCTTCCCGTTGCTGACCTTCCTGCTGGCCCTGTTCGCCGTGTCCGTGGTGGCCGAACGCGTGGTGGTGCGATGGATCGTCTACCTGCAGCGGATCGCGGCGCTGTACGCTCGCGGTCGCCTCAGCGTGCGCCCGGTCCAGGCCGAGCAGATGCCGAACGAGATCCGCGAACTGGCCGAGACCCTGGAAGATATGGCCGACGCGATCGTCGGTCGCGACGCCTCGCTGCGCGACAGCCTGGCCCAGAAGGACGCGCTGATGCGCGAGATCCACCACCGCGTGAAGAACAACCTGCAGGTCATATCCAGCCTGCTCAACATGCAGCAGCGGGCGCTGGTCGATCCCGCCGCCCGCTCTGCGATGAGCGATACGCGCCAGCGGATCACCGCGCTCGCGCTCATCTACCGCGCGCTCTACCAAGGGCCGGACCTGAAGCGCGTGGACCTGCGGCCGTTCCTGGAGGAGCTCACCGCCCAGCTGGTGAACGGCGAGCTTTCGCAAGGCCTGGCCGTCCGCACCGAGCTCCACGTCGACCCGCTGGTCATCGACCCCGACCGCCTGGCGCCCCTCGCGCTGTTCGCGGTGGAGGCGATCACCAATGCCCAGAAGCACGCCTTTTCGCTCCGGGGCGGCGTGTTGCGGCTGAACTTCACGGTTCGCGGCGAGGAAGCGGAACTCGAGATATGCGACGACGGCGAGGTCGAGGAAGCCGCGTTGATCTCGTCCGGTGTCGGCCGGACCCTGATGACCGCCTTCGCCCGACAGCTGCGCGGACGCGCCGAGCTGGTGCGCAACGACGCCGGGGGCGTCACAGCCCGGCTGATCTTCCCGACGCCGTTGGCGGATGGCGCCACCCTGGCCTCGCGCGGGAACCA
>DASVNS010000461.1:0-5881 GCA_036383735.1 Phenylobacterium sp.
AGGGCCGCCCTGGGCGCCGCAAAGAGCGCGTCGGCCAACGTCGATGCAGCCGAGGCCGAGGCCAACCCGCAGGAGGCCAAGGCCGCGCCGGAGTCGCCGGACGGCGTGCCGCAGGGCGAAACCCGCGCCGCGGCGCAGGCCGCCACGCCCGCCTCCGCCCATGTGACCCACGCGGTGCGCGGCTCCCCGGAAACCGTCGCCAACCTGGCCGCCCAGATCCTCAAGAAGCTGGACGGCAAGTCGACCCGGTTCGACGTCGAGCTCGACCCGCATGGGCTGGGCAAGGTCGATGTCCGCATCGAGATCGGCGCCCAGGGCCGGATCACCGCCGGCATGACCTTCGACAACCCGCAGGCCGCCGCCGACGTGAAGGCTCGCGCCGCCGAACTGCACCGGGCGCTGGAACAGGCCGGTTTCGACCTGTCGGGCGGCCTCACCTTCGACGTGGCCAGCGATCGCGGCCAACAACAGCAACAGCAGAACCAGGCCTGGCAGGACCAGGGCGACGCCGGCCGCGCCTTCCAAGGCCGGGCTTTCCGCGCAGCGCTCGAGACCGCCGGCGATGCGGCCGACGCCGCCAACCAGGGCGCCTTGCGCCTGCGCCGGGGCGTGAACTCCGGCCTCGACCTGAGGATCTGACGACCATGGCCGTCACCCCGACCAGCGCGGCCCCCGCCGCAACCGCTGCGAACGCCGCCGCTCCCGCCAGCGCCACCGGGCGGACCCGGCTGGCCGAGAACTTCAACACCTTCCTGTCGCTGCTCACCACGCAGATCCAGAACCAGGATCCGCTGTCGCCGATGGACTCGACCCAGTTCACCCAGCAACTGGTGCAGATGACCGGCGTGGAGCAGCAGCTCCTCACCAACGATCTGCTGCAGAAGCTGGTCGCCAACAGCGGCACGGGCGTCTCGACCGCCGTCAGCCTGATCGGCAAGGAAGTGCGCGCCGCCTCCGCCGACGCTGCACTGAAGGGCGGCAAGGCCGAGTGGGGCTACACCCTCGATCGCGCCGCGGCCGACGTGAAGCTCGACATCCTGGACTCCAAGGGGCGGGTCGTCCGCACCATGGCGGCTCCCGACAACAAGGCGGGCGAGCATAGCCTGACCTGGGACGGCAAGGATCAGGGCGGCAGCAACCTGCCGGACGGCACATACAGCCTCAAGGTCACGGCCAAGGACAGCGAGGGGGCGACCGTCACCTCCAGCACCCATGTCGACGGCCTGGTCACCGCGGTCGAGCAGCAGGACGGCTCGACCTACATCACCGTCAACGGCGTGCGGGTCCCCTGGGACAAGCTCGTCAGCATTCGCCAGCCGGCCGAACCCGCCGCGACCGCCACAGCGGCCACGAACACCGGCTCAACCAACAACCCGGACGGCAAAACGCCGTCTCCAGCGGCGGCCTAGGGCCGAACCACGCAGCACGCGACCCGCTTCAGGAGAACGGAACCCCTCATGTCCATCAATTCAGCCCTGCTCGCCGGCGTTTCCGGGTTGGTCGCCAACTCGTCGGCCCTGGCGGCCATTTCGGACAACATCGCCAACGTCAACACCGTCGCCTACAAGCGCAACCAGGTGAACTTCGCCAACGTGGTCACCGCCCAGGCGGTGACCGGCAAGTACTCCGCCGGCGGCGTGCAAGGCATCACCCGCCAGTTCGTGAGCACCCAGGGGCTGATCCAGTCCTCGGGCTCGGCGACGGACCTCGCGATCTCGGGCGACGGCTTCTTCATCGTCAGCGACAAGGGCACGGGGCTCACCGCCGCCGACCCGCGCTCGTTCACCCGCCAGGGCTCGTTCAGCGTGGACGCCAACGGCTTCCTCAAGAACGACTCGGGCCTCTACCTGCAGGGTTGGCCCGTCCAGACCGGCGGCACTTTCGTCACCCCGCCATCGGACCTGACGGCGCTGGCGCCGATCAACGTCAAGAACCTGGGCGCCGCCGTCTCGCCCACCGCCAACGTCGCGGTGAGCGCCAACATCGATAAGGTCAGCGCGACCGCGCCGTCTCCGGTGGACATCAACATCGTGGATGCCGCAGGCGGCCGCCACACCCTGCGGCTCGCTTTCGCGCAAACGGCCGTCAATGCCTGGACCATGACCGCCACCACGCAGCCGACCCCGGCCGACGCGACCATCACGCCCGCCAGCCCGATCGCCGTGACCTTCAACACCGACGGCACGATCAATACGGTGGGTGGCGTCGCGCCGACCGCCTTCGCATTGAACCTGGCCTGGGCCGCTCCGCTGGGCCTGCCCGCCCAGGCGATCAACGTCGATTTGAGCAAGCTTACCCAGTTCGACGAGCCGAGCTCGGTAGGCTCGATCAGCCAGGACGGCGCCGGCGCCGGCAATGTGGTCGCTATCGAGGTGGACGAAGACGGCATCGTCTCGGCGATCTACGACAACAGCCAGACCCGCAAGGTCGCCAAGATCGGCATCGCCACCTTCCCGAACGCCGACGGCCTCGCGAAGACCAGCGGCAATGCCTACCGCTCGACGATCGACGCCGGCGAACTGGTGATCAAGCAAGCGGGCTTGGGCGGCGCAGGCCGGATCTCACCATCCAGCCTTGAAGCCTCAACCGTCGACCTGTCGGCCGAGTTCACCGGCCTGATCCAGACACAAAAAGCCTACTCTGCTTCGTCGAAGATTATCACGACAGCAGATCAGATGTTGGAAGAACTTATCAACATCAAGCGCTAATACTGATCGTTAACTCGCAGGGAAACGTCCACCTGAACTCAACTGTATTAATTTGGTACACGAGGGAATCCATGGTTAGGCGTTTCTTTACTAAGGCGATTCAGCGGCTGTTAGGGGCCGCTGGGTATGCTTCCCGTCGAACAGTGATGGTGAGGCGCTAGAAAGCCCATGCTTCAACAACAACAGACGCGCACGAACAGCCGCGGCGAGGCCTACGTTATCGGCCCGACCGGCGCGCCGCTGACCAAGAACGATCTGCCGCCGCCAAACACCGGGCGCTGGGTGATCCGCCGCAAGGCCGAGGTGGTCGCCGCTGTCCGCGGCGGGCTGATCACCCTGGAGGAAGCGCTGGAACGCTATTCGCTCACCAGCGACGAGTTCGTATCCTGGCAGCGTTCGATCGAACGGCACGGCATGGCGGGTCTCCGCACCACCAGGCTGCAGCAATACCGCTGACCCCCCTCCCCAGAAGGGTTGGCGTGAAAGCCGGCCGCAGCCCCATGGGCGCGGCCGGCTTATTCTTTTTCAGGACAGCTTGCGCACGAGGATGGTGATCCGCTCGCGCTCGCCGGGTTTCCGCTCGACCAGCAGCCGGGCCACCTGGGCGTCGTCGTGGAAGGCGTATCCCTTGATCGCGTCCAGCAGGGCCTTGGCCAGGTTGTCGAGGTCCAGCCAGGGCGGCTCGCCCACGTACTCCATGGCGATCTCCACCGAGAAGTCGCCCCAGGTCGGCCGGGAGCCGCGCCAGGCCTTGCGGAAGAACTCGTAGATCAGAGGCTTGTAATATTTCGCCTGGGTGGTGAGCCCATCGACGGTCACCTCCAGCAGCCCCTCGGCTTCGCGGGCGCGCACCTTGCCGTGCTGGGTCCAGGTCTCGCTCATTCCTGCCCTCTTAGCTCCGCGCAGCCTTGCAGTCTCGCGCGGTGGCGGTAAACGGTGGCCCCTCAAAGACTGGGGGATTTCCGATGAGCGCAACCCGTACCGAGACCGACACCTTCGGCCCGATCGAGGTCGCTTCCGACCGCTACTGGGGAGCCCAGACCCAGCGCTCGCTCGGCAATTTCAAGATCGGCTGGGAAAAGCAGCCCAAGCCGGTGATCAAGGCGCTGGGCGTGGTGAAGCGCGCGGCGGCCGAGGCCAACATGGAGTTGGGCCGGCTCGACCCCGAGATCGCCAAGTACATCATCGCCGCCGCTCAGGAAGTGATCGACGGCAAGCTGGACGACCACTTCCCGCTGGTGGTGTGGCAGACCGGGTCTGGCACCCAGTCCAACATGAACGCCAACGAGGTGATCTCGAACCGGGCCATCGAGATGATGGGCGGTCAGATGGGCTCGAAGAGCCCGGTGCACCCCAACGACCACGTCAACATGAGCCAGTCGTCGAACGACACCTATCCCACGGCCATGCACATCGCCTCGGCCGAAGAGGTGGCGCGCTCGGTGATGCCGGCGCTGGAGCATCTGCACGCGGCGCTGAAGGTCAAGGCGGCGGCCTTCGACCACATCATCAAGATCGGCCGCACCCATACCCAGGACGCCACGCCGCTGACGCTCGGCCAGGAGTTCGGCGGCTATTCGCACCAGGTCGCCATGTCGGTGCGCCGGATCAAGGAGACCCTCTACGGCCTCTATGAACTGGCCCAGGGCGGCACAGCGGTCGGCACCGGCCTGAACGCGCCTATCGGCTTCGCCGAGCTGGTGGCCGCCAAGATCGCCAACATCACCAAGCTGCCGTTCATCACCGCGCCCAACAAGTTCGAGGCGCTGGCCGCGCACGACGCCATGGTGTTCAGCCACGGCGCCCTGACGGCGGCGGCGGGCGCGCTCTTCAAGATCGCCAACGACCTCCGCTTCCTGGGCTCGGGTCCCCGCGCCGGCCTGGGCGAACTGGCCCTGCCCGAGAACGAGCCAGGCTCTTCGATCATGCCCGGCAAGGTGAACCCCACCCAGGCCGAGGCCCTGACCATGGTCTGCGCCCACATCATGGGCAACCAGACGGCCATCGCCTTCGCCGGCAGCCAGGGTCACTTCGAGCTGAATGTGTTCAACCCGGTCATGGCGTACAACTTCCTGCAGTCGTGCCGGCTGTTGAGCGACGCGGCGGTCTCGTTCACCGACAACATGGTGGCGGGCACGGAAGCCCGCGAGGACAACATCAAGCTGAACCTGGAACGGTCGCTGATGCTGGTCACCGCCCTGAACGGCAAGCTCGGCTACGACAACTGCGCCAAGATCGCCAAGGCGGCCCACAAGAACGGCACGACCCTGCGCGAGGAAGCCGTCGGCGGCGGCTACCTCACGAACGAGGAGTTCGACGAGTGGGTGCGGCCGGAGAAGATGATCTCGCCAGGCTGATCGGCGCCTCCTGACCACCAGCCGTTGACCCCGCCGGCGAACCGGCGCGTGAAGGCGCATGGCCAAGGAAACCGTCTACATCATCCAGTCCTACGTCGCCGGACGGGGGAAGTCGCTGAAGGCCGAGCCGCAGGTCGGCTGCAAGACGGCCGAGGAGGCGCGCCGCAAGGCGGAGCGGCTGGGGCCGCTGCGGCCTGCGGTCGTGGCGTTCGCGGCGACGGCCGACACCGAGATGGGCGATTACGACGAGAACCCGGTGATCCTGTTCCGGTCCGGACCTCTGCCGTTTCCGTTCGCCGAGTGAGCCGGAGGATGACGGCTGCGTCGGGCGGCGTTATCCTCGACGCATGGGCAAGGTTGAACTCAAGATCGACGCGGAGCTTCTGGCCCAGGCGCATGCGGCTGGCGTCCGCGCCGAGGATGTCGCCGAAGAAGCGCTCCGGGCGGCGGTAAAAAGGGCGGACGCCGCCGGCGCCGAGGCTCGCGCGGCCCAATGGGCCGAGGAGAACGCCGAGGCCATCGCGGACTACAACCGGCGGATCCGGGAACGCGGCGTGTTCAGCGACGGCTTCCGGAAGTGGTAGTTGCGCCAATTTGACGTTCTGGAAAATCCGAACCCTGCATCCCGCGGCTACGCGCCGTATGTGGTCGTGCTGCAGTCGCATCACCTCGACCCGCTCGAGACTATTCTACTCGCGCCACTCGTGAACGACGCGCACCGACAGGTCTCATCGGTGGATATTCCGGTCAAGTTCCGGAGCCAATCGCTCGTGTTGGTGATCGCCGAGATGGCGGGCGTCCGGCGGCAGGGGCTTG
>DASVNS010000462.1:0-9058 GCA_036383735.1 Phenylobacterium sp.
CCCCGAAGGTGGCCTCGAACCCGCTCCTGGGTGAGATCCGGCTGGCGTGGTGGCGCGAGGTGCTGGACGAGATCTATGAGGCCCGCCACGTCCGCCATCATCCCACCGCCCAGGCGCTGGCCGAGGTCGTTGCGCGCCACAGCCTGCCGCGCTCCCCGCTCGAGACGATGATTGACGCCCGCTACCGGGAGCTCGACACCACGCCGCTGTCCAAGGCCGATGCGACGGCGCTTGCGTTCGGTACGGCGGGTTCCGCCGCGGACCTTGTCATCCAGGTCCTTGGGAGCGTGTTCGAAGGCAGCTTCGCCAGCGGGTGGTCGGGAATTTGGGCTCTCTCTCGTCTGATCCTTGACGGCCGTGTTATTCCCGCGGACCTGCAGGAAGCTGAGAGTGAGGTGCGGGTGAGCGTGGCGGAAGCGAGAACCGTTGAGCGCCGCGACATCACCAGCGCCGCGTTCCCCGCGGTTGCACACGCGACGCTCGCGCCCCTCTACGCCCGAGGGCGTCGGCCACAGATGCTGGAGAAACAGGCTCGCCTGATCTGGGCCATCGCGACGGGCCGAATCTAACCTATCCGACCGTTTCCAGCGCCGGCGCGCCGTCAGCCCAGGCCTTGAGGTCGGCCAGGGCGCGCTCACCCATGGCGCGCTTCTTCAGCCGGGTCTTTTCCTTGGACCCCAGCCGGTTCCCTTCTGCATCGCGCTTAGGCGGCTCGATGGGGGGCATCAGGCCATAGTTGATGTTCATCGGCTGGAACGAGCCTTTGCCGTGTTCCAGGTGCCCGCCGGTGATGTGGCCCACCAGGGCGCCCAGCGCGGTTGTGGCGGGCGGGGCCGCGATCGGCTTGCCGAGCCGTTCGGCGGCGGCGAAGCGGCCGGCCAGCAGGCCCACCGCCGCGCTCTCCACATAGCCCTCCACACCCGTGACCTGGCCGGCGAACCGCAGGCGTGGCTGGACCTTGAGCCGTAGCGACGTATCCAGCAGGCGCGGCGAGTTGATGAAGGTGTTGCGGTGCAGGCCGCCGAGGCGCGCGAACACCGCCTTCTCCAGCCCGGGGATCATCCGGAAGATGTCGCTCTGCGCGCCGTGCTTCAGCTTGGTCTGGAAGCCGACCATGTTCCACAGCGTACCCAGGGCGTTGTCCTGGCGGAGTTGGACGATGGCGTGCGCCTTCACCAGGGGGTCGCGTGGATTGGTCAGGCCCACGGGCTTCATCGGCCCGTGGCGCAGGGTCTCGCGGCCCCGCTCGGCCATCACCTCGATCGGCAGGCAGCCGTCGAAGTAGGGCACATGGTCCCAGTCCTTGAACTCGGACTTCGGCCCCGCCAGCAGGGCGTCGATGAACGCCTCGTACTGGTCCTTGTCCATGGGGCAGTTGATGTAGGCGGCCGCGTCGCCGCCCGGGCCTTCCTTGTCATAGCGCGACTGACGCCACGCCACGTCCATGTCCACCGAGTCCAGGTTCACGATCGGCGCGATGGCGTCGAAGAACGACAGCTGTCCCTCGCCGGTCAGCTCGAGGATCGCCGCCGACAGGGCCGGCGAGGTGAGGGGGCCGGTGGCCAGGATCACGCTGTCCCAATCGGCCGGCGGCAGACCGGCCACCTCTTCCCGGGCGATCGTCACGAGGGGGTGAGCCTCGAGCCGGGCGGTGACGGCGGCTGAGAAGCCCTCGCGGTCCACCGCGAGCGCGCCGCCGGCCGGCACCTGGTGGGCGTCGCCCGCGCTCATGATGATCGAGCCCAGCGCCCGCATCTCGGCATGCAACAGGCCGACCGCATTTCCGGTCCAGTCGTCGGCGCGGAAGGAATTGGAGCAGACCAGTTCGGCCAGCTTGTCGGTGTGGTGGGCGTCGGTGCCGCGCAAGGGTCGCATCTCGTGCAGGACCACGGGCACGCCGGCCTGCGCGACCTGCCAGGCGGCTTCCGATCCGGCCAAGCCGCCGCCAACGATGTGGATAGGTGTGTTCGTCATGCGTGGCGTACTAGCAACGAACGGCGAGGATCGCGAGCGAGGCCTTGCACGCGTGAGAGGGTGCGCGCCAAGGTTCGCCCGAAGGGGTTGGCCGAGTCGCGCTCGGACCAAGCGAGGCGTATGACCAGGTTTTCTCCCAGCGACGCGGCCATGGAAGGCTTTCGCCTGACCAAGGAGCACCCGGGCGTGATGCTCGCGTGGAGCGCCGTCTACTTCGGCGGCATCCTGCTGATCGCCATGGTGATGATGGCCACCCTGGGGCCGCAGTTCATCACGCTGGCGCGCAAGGGCCAGCTCACCCCGAACGACCTCGATGAGGTGGCCACCCTGCTGGCGGCGTCGTGGCCGGCCTTCCTGCTGGTCCTGCTGATGACCGCGCTGCTGATGTCGATCATCACTGCCGGCGTGATGCGGCTGGTCCTGCGGCCGCAGGAGCATGGCTTCGCGCACCTGAAGGTCGGCCGGACCGAGCTGAAACTGACCGCGGCAAATCTGCTTTGCATCGGGCTCTATGCCGTCTCGGTCGTGGTCGGCGTGGTGCTCACTGCGGGGGCGGGCCAGCTTGGTTCGTTCGGCGCGGCCCTGGCGGTGGGGCTGGTCCTGGCGTTCGGCATCTGGGTCGGGGTGCGGCTGTCGCTGCTGCTGCCCACGGTCTTTGAGACCGGCAAGGTCTCGCTACGCCTGGCCTGGGGGCGCACCCAAGGCCACTTCTGGCCGCTGTTCGGGATGATCGTCCTGGCGGTGATCTTCTATGTGATCGTCTGGATCCTGTTCAGCATCATCAGCTTCGCGATCGTGGAGCTCTCCGGCGGTGAGGCGGCGATGCAGGATATTGGCCGCCTGACCCCGCTTACCGCCATCGCCGCCATGATCACGCTGGTCATGCAACTGCTGCTGCAGGTGCTGCAGATCGTCATGATCTACGCCCCATTCGCTGTGGCTTATCGCGAACTGGTGGTGGAACAGACGCCGCCGACCCCTGCCGAACCGGCGTAGTCCGCCGGCCGACGCTGAGGCGTTCTAGGCCCCCACCAGCTTGCGCTTGCGTTCGCTCTTGCGCTGGCGGTGTCGCTCCAGCAGTTCGCCGAGGTAGCGGCCGGTCCAGCTGCGAGATTCCGCCGCGACCTGCTCCGGCGTGCCCTGAGCCACGATCTCGCCGCCGCCATCGCCGCCTTCCGGGCCGAAGTCGACCAGCCAGTCGGCGGTCTTCACCACGTCGAGGTTATGCTCGATGACCACCACGGTGTTCCCCTGGTCGGCCAGTTCGTGCAGCACTTCGAGCAGCTTCTTGACGTCCTCGAAGTGGAGGCCGGTGGTGGGCTCGTCCAGGATGTAGAGCGTCTTGCCTGTCGCCTTGCGCGACAGCTCCTTCGAGAGCTTCACCCGCTGCGCCTCGCCGCCGGACAGGGTAGTGGCTTGCTGGCCGACCTTCACATAGCCAAGCCCGACCCGCTTCAGGGTCTCCATCTTGTCGCGGATCGGCGGCACGGCCTTGAAGAACTCGGCCGCCTCCTCGACGGTCATGTCCAGGGTGTCGGCGATGCTCTTGCCCTTGAACAGCACCTCCAGGGTCTCGCGGTTGTAGCGGCGGCCGTGGCAGACGTCGCAGGTGACGTAGACGTCCGGCAGGAAGTGCATCTCGATCTTGATCAGCCCATCGCCCTGGCAGGCCTCGCAGCGGCCACCCTTGACGTTGAAACTGAACCGCCCGGGCCCATAGCCGCGCGCCTTGGCCTCGGGCAGGCCGGCGAACCAGTCGCGGATGGGTTGGAACGCTCCGGTATAGGTCGCGGGGTTGGATCGCGGCGTGCGGCCGATCGGCGACTGGTCGATGTCGATGACCTTGTCGAAGTTCTCCAGCCCCTCGATCCGCTCGTGCGGAGCCGGTGCGTCGGAGGCGTTGTGCAGCCGGCGCGCGGCGGCCTTGTACAGGGTCTCGATGGTGAAGGTGGACTTGCCCCCGCCCGACACGCCGGTGATGCAGGTGAACGTGCCCACCGGGATCTCCGCGGTCACGCTCTTGAGGTTGTTGCCCGCGGCGCCGACGACCCGCAGCACCTTCTTCCGGGAGATCGGCCGCCGCTCATCCGGAACCGCGATCTCGCGGGCGCCGGAGAGGTACTGCCCCGTCAGACTCCGGGGGTTGGCCATGATCTCCGCCGGCTTGCCCTCGGCGATGATCTCGCCGCCGTGGACGCCGGCGGCGGGGCCCATATCGATCACGTGGTCGGCGGTGAGGATCGCCTCCTCGTCGTGTTCGACCACCAGCACGGAATTGCCCAGGTCGCGCAGGCCCTTCAGCGAGGTGAGCAGGCGGGTGTTGTCGCGCTGGTGCAGGCCGATGCTGGGTTCGTCCAGCACGTAGAGCACGCCGGTCAGGCCGGAGCCGATCTGGCTGGCCAGCCGGATGCGCTGGCTCTCGCCGCCGCTGAGCGTGCCCGAGGCGCGCGACATGTTGAGGTAGTCGAGGCCGACGTTGACGAGGAAGCGCAGCCGGTCGTTGACCTCCTTCAGGATCCGCCGGGCGATTTCCATCTGCTTGCCGGTGAGCTGGCCTTCCAGCCCTTCGAACCATTCCTGCGCATGACGGATGGAGAGCCGCGAGGCCTCGCCGATGTGCCGGCCGGCGATCTTCACCGCCAGGGCCTCGGGCTTCAGGCGATAGCCTTCGCAGGCCAGGCAGGGCGTCTCGGATTGGTAGCGGCCCAACTCCTCGCGAACCCAGGCGCTGTCGGTCTCGCGCCACCGGCGCTCCAGGTTCGGCAGCACGCCTTCGAAGGTCTTGTTGACCTCGTACTTGCGGGCGTTGTCGTCGTAGATGAAGCGGATCTTCTCGGAGCCGGAGCCGTAGAGGACCACGTTCCGGGCGGGCTCGGGCAGCTTCCACCACGGCTCGTCCATCGAGAAATCGTAGTGCCGCGAGAGCGCCTGCAGGGTCTGGGTGTAGAGCGGTGAGGGACCCTTGGCCCAGGGCGAGATCGCCCCTTTGTGCAGGGTCTTGTCCTTGTCCGGCACGACCATGTCGCCGTCGAAGGCCAGCTTCGCCCCCAGGCCGTCGCAAACCGGGCAGGCGCCGTAGGGGTTGTTGAACGAGAACAACCGGGGCTCGATCTCGCTGATCGTGAAGCCCGAGACGGGACAGGCGAACTTCTCCGAGAACAGCAGCCGCTTCGGCTCGGACTCGCCCTCGGCCAGGTCGGCCCATTCGGCGACCGCGATGCCATCCGCCAGCTTCAGCGCCGTCTCCAGGCTGTCGGCGTAGCGCGCCTCCTGGCCGGCTTTGGTGACGATGCGGTCCACGACGATGTCGATGTCGTGCTTGAACTTCTTGTCGAGGGTAGGCGCATCCTCGATCAGCATCAGCTCGCCGTTGACCTTCACCCGCTGGAAGCCAGCCTTCTGCCACTCGGCGAATTCCTTGCGGTACTCGCCCTTGCGACCCCGCACGACCGGGGCCAGCAGGTTGAGCCGCGTGCCGTCGGGCAGGGCGTGCAGCTTGTCGACCATCATCGAGATGGTCTGGCTCTCGATCGGCAACCCCGTCGCCGGAGAATAGGGGACGCCGACGCGCGCCCAGAGCAGGCGCATGTAGTCGTGGATCTCGGTCACCGTGCCGACGGTGGAGCGTGGGTTGCGGCTGGTGGTCTTCTGTTCGATGGAGATGGCGGGCGACAGGCCCTCGATCAGGTCGACGTCCGGTTTGCTCATCAGCTCCAGGAACTGGCGCGCATAGGCCGACAGGCTCTCGACGTAGCGGCGCTGGCCTTCGGCGTAGATAGTGTCGAACGCCAGCGAGCTCTTGCCGGACCCCGACAGCCCGGTGATCACGACGAGCTCGCCGCGCGGGATATCGACGTTGACGTCCTTCAGATTGTGCTCGCGTGCGCCACGCACGCGGATCAGGTTGTGCTGGTCGGCCATACTGTCCCGGAACACCATTCGCCCGCGGAAAGGTCCACGGGCGAGACCGCCTAATGTAGGTAACGCGAGTCATTCATAACACAGGAACGTACGGAGAACGAAGCGGCTGCTTCGTCCTCTCCTTGCAGGCTGCTGACGGGACGCTGTCAGCAGTCGCGGAATTCGCGGCTTGGGTTCGCCTTCATGGGCGCGTCGGCTTTCCGGCGCGGCCTGCCCAGGCGTAGAGCGCAATCGCGACGGCGGCATAGGTGGCCAGCGCCAGCGGCGGAGCCAGGCTGAAGCCTTCCGGGGCGAGGGCGAGCGGCGCTCCCTGGTCGGTGGCGACGATCAGGCCCGCGTGGGCGACGTTCAGCAGGCTGTCGCCCACGATGTAGCCGGAGACCAGCAGCACGCCGAGCCGCTTGGCCGCCTCGCCGTCGGGCCGGCCTGAGACCGTCCGGTCGTAGACCATGCCCGCGAAGGCGCCGAAGATCACCGGCACGGTGACGCTGGAGGGGAGATAGATGGCGAGCGCCGCACCGAGCGGGGGCAGGCTGTGGCGGCCGGTCCGGCGGAGCAACTCGTCGACGACCACCAGCACCGCGCCGACGGCGGCGCCGATCCCGATCAGGCCCCACTGCAGGTCGCCGCCGATGACGCCGGACGCGATGGTGCTGATCAGGGTCGCCTGCGGGGCGGCCAGGGGAGCGCCCGAGATTCCGTGCACCGCCGATCCGGCGAAACCGTAGGCCCGGTTCAACAGGTTCAGGATCGGCGGGATCACCGCCGAGCCGGCCACCACGCCGAACAACAGGGCCACCTGCTGGCGCCACGGCGTGGCGCCCACCAGCTGGCCGGTCTTGAGGTCTTGGAGGTTGTCGTTGGCGCTGACGGCCACCGCGATCAGCACGCTGGTGACCAGCAGGGCGAAGGCGATCAGTGGCCGGGTGTCGCCGCCGCGCAGGACAGGCAGGCCGATGGCCGCGATGATCAGGGCGGCGCCGAGGATCGAGAGGATCGCCATACCCGACACAGGGCTGTTGGACGAGCCGATCAGCCCCGCCATGTAGCCGCAGACCGCCGCGACCGCGAACCCGGCCACTGCGATGTACAGCACGGCCGCCACGGTGAGCGGCAGCACCAGGCCCGCCAGCGGGCCGCCGCTGAGGAACGTGGCCAGCAACACCGCGATGGGAACGAGGCAGGCCAGCGAGATCACCGCCATCGCGCCGATCGGGATGTCCCGCTCCGTGATGGCCAGCAGCTCGGCTTCGCCCGCGCCGCGGCGGCGCTGGGCGGCGATTGCCGCCGCGATGCCGGTCCACAGCGGGATGGCGAGCTTGGCAAGGGTCCAGACCGCGGCGACCGCGATGGCGCCGGCCCCGATGAAGCGCACCTGATGGCTCCAGACCCCCTGGGCGATGTCGGCCGCCGCGCCGGCTTGCGGCGACATGGCGCTGAGGATCGGCACGGCGACGCCCCAGGCGATCGCCAGGCCCACGGCCATGGCGGCGCCGACCGCCACGCCCATCAAGTGCCCGGCGCCGAACAGCGCGAGCGACATCTGCGCGCCCAGTCCGGTCGCGCCCCCGTTCGCGGTGCGGAAGTAGCTGGAAACGTCTCCGGCGAAGATCCGCGTGGTGGTCACCAGGGCATAGAGGGCCGAGGCGACAGATCCCACGACGATGGTGATCAGGCCCAGGCGGCTGTCGGCGTCGGCCTCAGCGGACCCGCCGGCCGCACCGGACCCGACCTTGAGGACCTGCGCGGCGGCGACGCCTTCGGGGTACGGAAGGCTCGACTGGGTGACGAGCGCCCGGCGCAGGGGGATCGTGTACATGACGCCCAGCACGCCCCCCAGCGCGCAGACCAGGAAGGTGGTCCAGAAGGGGAAGCTGGCCCATGCGCCGATGATCACCAGGCCGGGCAGCACGAAGACCACCGACGCCATCGCCCCCGCCGCCGACGCCACGGTCTGGACGATGTTGTTCTCGACCATGGTCGAGTTCCTCACCGCCCGCAGCAGCGCCATGGAGATCACCGCGGCGGGGATCGAGGTGGCGAAGGTCAGCGCCACCTTCAGGCCCAGGTAGACGTTGGCCGCGGTGAACACCAGGCAGATCAGGACGCCCAGGATGACGCCGCGGATCGTCAACTCCACCCGCTTGGCCGAAGCGCCTGCCGTCAGTTCCGTCACGTGCGCACCCCTTGCTGTCCTGGCCACGTCGCCGGCTGTTGGAAACGTCTGGGGGGCGGCCGATGACTCAAGCACCCGTTCCGTGGAGTGGATCACGCCGCGATCTGCGCCGCTACGGACTTCTTCGGCAGCCTTCTAGCTCCGCAGATAGGCGATCATCGCCGGATAGGCGCTGCGGTCCTGCAACATGAACAGGTGCCCGCCCTCGAAGACCTGCAGCGCCGCGCCGGGAATCCGCGCCGCCATCCTCTCCTGCGTCGCGGGCAGGGCGATCCCGTCCCAGCGGCCGGCCGCGACCATGACCGGACAGGCGATCTGCGGCAGCCGGTCCCAGGTGTCGTGCGCCGCGCGCGCCTCGAGCTGCCGGTGCGCGCCCTGCGCCCGGCCGGGCTCGCCCGCGAACGGATCGGCGGCGGTCATCTCCACCAGCTTCTCGTACTCGTCGGCGTGCGCGGTAGCCCAGGCGGCATCGCGTCGGGTGTCGCTGATCGGGATAAGGTGGCGGGCGCGCGCCTCGCCCTTCAGGTGCTCGATCTCGTGGAAGGGGTAGGAGGCGCCGCCTGCGCCGCCAGGCGAGGTGGAGGCCAGCACCAGCCGCTTCACCCGGCCCGGATGTCGCAGCGCCAGCTCCTGCGCCACCATCCCCCCGAACGAGACGCCCAGCACCAGGGCCTCGCCCCAGCCAACGTGATCGAGCAGGGCCGCGGCGTCGTCGGCGTAGTCCGCCATGGAACAGGCGACGTCCGGCTTGTCCGTCCGCCCCAGCCCGCGCTGGTCGTAGGCCAGCAGGTCGAAGGCCTTCGCGAGCGGCGAATCGAGCACGTTCGGCTGCGTCCGCAGGTCGCTGCCCGTGCCGGAGATGAACAGCAGGGGCGAACCCGACCCGGCTCGTTCGTAGTGGACGTTGAGCCCCGTCAGGATCGCGCTCGGCATGCCGCGACCCTAACGCGCGGCTAGAACGGCGTCTCGTCGTCGGTGATCGTCTCG
>DASVNS010000463.1:0-4141 GCA_036383735.1 Phenylobacterium sp.
TGGGGTCTGCGGTTCAATTGAGGCCGGGGCGTAGATCTGGGTGGCCACCAACACACTCAGCCCCGCGACACTCGCCGCCACCAGCCAGCCGCCGCGCCGCCAGGCGGGTCGCGGCGTCGGGGGTGTGGACACGACTGCCCGCGAGTTCGCCACGGCGGCGAGGACCCGCGCGCGCCGCGCGGCGCGTTCGGCATCGTCGCTCAGAGCAGCTTCGGCCCGGGCATAGGCCCCGTCGATCGGATCGGGCGCGGCGTCGTGATCAGACATGGGCCGACCTCTCACCAGCGAGCGACTGCCTCAACTTGGCGCGGGCGTAGCGCAACCGACTCCTGGCCGTCTCCACGGCGACGCCCGTGGCGTGGGCGATCTCTTCCAGCGAGAGTCCGGCCTGCGCGAACATGATAAAGGCGCATCGCTGTTCCAAGGGCAGGGCCTCGACGGCGGTGACTATCTCCTGAGCCAGTTCGCGCGATTGCACGTGCTCCAGAGGGGTCTGACCCGGGTCGGGAACCATCATCGCCGCATCGTCCTGGGCCGTCGCCAAGACGGCGACCTTTTGCCGGCGAAAATAGTCCCAGACCTTGTGGCGCGCGATGGTGAAGAGCCAGGCCGCAAAGCTGGACCTGCCCGGCTCGAAGGCGCCCGCGTTCCTGGCGACCGCGATCCAAGTCTCCTGATGCAGGTCCTCGGCGGCGTCTCCATGCGCGGCGCCCAACAGCCGACGGATGAACTGGAAGCAGGGGCGATCATAACGGTCATAGAGCCGCGCAAAGGCGTGCGGATCGCCGGCGCCGTGGGCGCACAACAGCGTAGCGGCCTCCTCGGCATCCGACTCCATCGAGGCCAAGCCTACCCGCTGCACGACGAGGTGCGCAAAGGCCTAAGGCCTGCCCGGCGGATCGGGCACATATCCGGTCCCGGCGCCGTTCGACGGAAAAGCTCGGGGCCGGCGACTTGCGCCCGACGCGGGGCGGATCACGCCACTCGCGACAAGGTTGTCGTAGGTATTATATTCTATCTGCCGGACGAATTCGGGATGGGGCGTCGCACGTTCGAAACCTACCTTGGTCACCATCGACCATTCGCGCGCGCCGTGGGCCGTGCCCAGCTTCTCCTCCAGCCGCGTCGCTGGTGCGGCGGGTGAAGGCGCGAGCCGTTGCCCGGTGACGACGAGTTCGTCGACGCCGGCTCCCGCGTCATCGCGCGAGCGCGGCTGCGGCGTGGACGCTGGCGCGACGGGGACCGGGGCCACGACCCGTTCCTTGAAGGCGGCAATGCCGATCACCCCGACGTCGCCGGGCCGACCTGTGCGGGCGGCGTAGGACTGCGGAAGGGGAGCGAAGGTGAACGCTGCGACCTCGGTGTCGGACTTGCGCCACCCGCTCACGTCGTAAGACTGATATGGGCCGAAGACATAGCCCATCTGGTCGTAGTTGGCCGTTGCGCCGGTCAGGATGTTGACGCCGTCGACCGACATCACCACCAGCACCCGGCCTTCCGTATGGTTGGTCACCCGCAGGCTGTAGCGTGCGCCCGGCTGGCCCGCGACGAACAGGCGTCCGCCGTGTCGCCAGACCCGCGCTGGCTGGCCCGTTTCACGATCCACCACTTGCAGATCCACAAGATCGGCGGCGGCTTGGGCCCTGGCCGCGCCAGCCAATCCGATCGCCGAGACGGCCATCGCCAAAATCGCCCGACGTCGCACGGACGTCATCGTTCTCGCCGCCGTCATCATGTCCGCCTTCCATGGCCCTTACATGACGACTTACGCAGCCGACCCGCGAAGAGGGTTGGACGTGGCGATCTTTCTGGCTTGATTGACGAGTAGGAAAAACGAACGCATCAATGCGCAGGGTTGCCGCGGCGTTCACCGTGGCGGATGGCGCAGGGCCGCGCCCGCATCTTCTTCGAGAAACGCGAGTCGGCGTTCTCTGGCCGACGAAATTGCAGAACCCGACGCCCAAGGAGCCGAAATCGTGAAGTACTTCCTTTGCAAGTATATCCCGCCCCGGGACAACTTTCTCGCGACCATGACTCCTGACGAGAGCACCTGGATGAAGGAACACGGGGCGTATCTTGACGGCCTCCTCGACAAGGGACTGGTCGTCGCCCACGGGCCGGTCATGGATCCGGCGGGCAGCTACGGTGTCTCACTCTACAAGATCGCCGATGACCAGGTTATCGAGGCGATCACCTCGCAAGACCCGATCGTGAAGAATGGCGTTGGCCACTACGAGCACTTCCCAATGCGTCATCTGAAAGCAAGGGACTAGCCGACCAGGGTTGCGGCGCGCTCAAGCTCTACGGGTTGGCGTTCCGTCGTCAAACCGATCCTGGGCATGGCGCCTCACTCATCGGCCCTTCACCTACACAGCCCTGCTCGGGGTCCGGTCTACCCGGACCCCGAGCAGCCTTGGATCAACGGTCAGCCGTGTTCGCGCGCCCAGGCGCGCACGTCATCGACGAACAGGTCGGGCTCTTCCATGGCGGCGAAGTGGCCGCCCCGCGGCATGTCGGTCCAGCGAACGATGTTGTAGGCGTGTTCCGCGTATGACCGGGGCGGCGGGGTGTAGAGCGCTTCCCCCGGGAAATTGAGCACAGCGGTGGGGGTCTCGCAGCGCTCGCCTGGCGCCAGGACGAAGCCGGCCTCCTCGAGGAACCCGCGATAGTACCAGGCCGAGGTCGTGAAGCTGCCGGTCATCACATAGATCATGATGTTGGTGAGCAGGTGGTCCTTCGGATGGACCTCGTCCAAGGACCGGGCGCTCAGGTCGGACCAGTCGTGGAACCGTTCGACGATCCAGGCCGCCTGGCCGGCGGGGTTGCCCGCGCCCATCCAGGCGATGGACTGTGGCTTGGACGCCTGCAGGGAGAAGTAGGCGCCGACGACCGCCTGGCCATCGGCCATCTTCTTCGCCCAGGCCTTCTCGTCGTCGGTCGTGGGGGGAACGCCCGGCCGGAAGCCCAGCATGTTCAGGTGGATCGCGCGGGCCGACTGGCCGTGCTCGCGGCCCAGCCACGACGTGACCATGCCGCCCCAGTCGCCGCCCTGGGCCAGGTAGCTCTCATAGCCCAGCACCTCGGTCATCAGGGTGTTGAACAAGCGCGCCGTGGTGCGCTGGCCGACCGGCCGCGAGGGCTTGGACGAGAACCCGAAGCCCGGCAGCGAGGGGATCACCAGGTCGAAGGCGTCCGCGGCCTGGCCACCGAAGCGGCTGGGGAAGGCGAGTTTCTCGATCACGTCCCAGAACTCGAAGTGCGACCCTGGCCAGCCGTGACTGATCAGCAGCGGCCGCTTGCCTTGGGCCTCGCCCACCACGTGCAGGAAGTGCAGGTCGAAGTCCTCGACCCGGGCGGTGTATTGCGGGAAGCGGTTCAGGCTGGCCATCGCGGCGCGCCAGTCGAACGCGCCCGTCCAGTGGTCGCAGAGCGCGCGCAGGTAGTCCGGGTCGCAGCCATAGGCCCAGCCGTCCGGGATCTGGGCGGCCGGCGGCCAGGGATAGGCGCGCACCTGGTCGAGCACCGCGCCGACCTCGGCCTCGGTCCAGCGGACCTCGAAGGGGATCGGGCGGTCGCTGGGATTCAACGGCTGGTTGACGGACATGTTCTTCCCTTATCTGGTTGCGATCTCATGGCGCCCGCCGGCTGGCTCCGCCGCTTGCGCGAGGGGGCCGGCCGGCGGGGCCGAGCAGTTCAAATTAGGCCGCCCGCGTCTCTACGCGTCGACCCAGGGCTGCACCACGACCTTGCCGGTGGTCTGACGGCCTTCCAGTTGCCGATGGGCTTCGGCCATCTGCGAAAGCGGCAGAACCGTGCCCACCTGGAGCGACAGCTTGCCGGTCATGATGAACCCGAGAACCTCGCCCAGGGTGGACTGGATGAGGTCCGGGTACGCCAGGTAGCCGCCGACGTAGAAGCTGGTCATGGTGTGGTTCGCAACCGTCAGCTCCCACGGGTCGATCAGGGACGTCTGGCCGCTGGACTGGCCGAGGAAGATCATCCGCCCGAACGGGGCCATGGCGCTGATCGCCTGATGGACGGTGTCGCCGCCGGCGGTCTCCAGCACGATGTCGACGCCGCGGCCGCCGGTGAGTTCCTTCACCTTCTCGGCCCAGCCCGGCGCCGTGTAGTCCACCGAGGC
>DASVNS010000464.1:0-4105 GCA_036383735.1 Phenylobacterium sp.
TGGGCCTGGGCGCTGGGGGCGGGCGGGCAGGCCGCCGTGCAGAAGATGCTGGAGACCCTGCGCGCCGAACTGGCGGTGGCGATGATCCTCACCGGCTGCACGGATGTACGAAACGCGAGCAGCAGCCTGATCGACCGCGGATAGCCGACTGATCGGCCGGGCTGAATTCATCATCACGCGAACTCGATTGTGCAGTGCGAAACCGTTTGGCGTCTTGTGGGTTCTGAACCCACCTGGGTCTCGGAGGACGGGCATGTGTGATGGAAAACGCCTCGCCTATTCCCTCAGCCATGACGAGGACGTGTGGCGGTGGTGCGTCTATGACGAGGACGGGGTGACCGTTGCAGATGGGGAGCATGACACCCAGGCCGCCGCGCAGGCGGCCGTGGAGTTCACCTTGAGATCCGCCGGCGCCGACGCGATGACCGCGTGACGCGGGCCGCCCGCCTGTCCAGATGCTGAGAACGACGCCGGCGCAGATCTGGCGCTTCGTCAGGCGGTTCGAGGGCCGCGTGCTGGTCGGCGTTGTGCTGGCGACCGGCGCCCTATGGGCCTTCCTGAACATTGCCGACGAGATGTCGGACGGCGAGACCCAGGCGCTCGACCATCGACTGATCCTGCTGCTGCGCAACCCGGCGGATTCCAGCGATCCGATCGGCTCGCACAACGTCGAGGAGGCCGTGCGCGACGTCACGGCGCTCGGCGGAACAACCCTGGTGATCGTCGTCACGATCGTGTCGGCGCTGGCCTTTCTATTCCACAAGAAGCGCGGCCATGCGCTGGTGATGGCCTCTGCGGTGCTGGGGGCCTGGGGCTCCAGCGACCTGACCAAGATGTTCTACGGCCGGCCGCGCCCCGACCTGGCGCCTCATGAGGTCTATGTCTATTCGGCGAGCTTCCCGAGCGGGCATTCGACCATGTCCGCTGCGGCCTTCCTGACCCTGGCCATGCTCGTGGCCAGCCTGGAGCCACTGAGGCGCAGCAAGGTGCTGGCCTATGCTCTGGCCGGCCTGGTTGTGGTCGGCGTGGGCTTCAGCCGCGTCTATCTCGGCGTGCATTGGCCAAGCGACGTCTTGGCCGGCTGGTGCCTGGGCGCGCTGTGGGCCTTGATCGGCTGGGTTGCCCTGCGCGCGCTGAATGCGCCCACCCGCGGCGCCTAAGGCGCGAACCCTGAGAGGTCGGGCGTGCGGCCGTTCCAGCCCGACACCGCTTCGAACGCCGCGCCGATGGCCACCACCGCCGCTTCGTCGCGCTGGCCGCCGAGGATCTGCAATCCCACCGGGAGGCCCGCGTCGGTGAGGCCGCAGGGCACGCTTATCCCCGGCAGGTCGAGGTAGTTGGCGACGCGCGTCAGCCGGCTGAGCGGAGAGACCGTTTCATCCACCGTATCGATCGGAGGCGCGGGGATCGGACAGGTGGGGCAGGCCAGAGCGTCATAGCGGGAAAGCCAGGTATGGAACGCCTGCTGGTCGGCCGCGCGGCGCAGATGCGCTTGCGCCAGCATCTCGTCCGAGATGTCGCGGCCGGCCTCGAAGCGACGGACGATCCAGGGGTCCATGAGCTCACCGTGGCGCTGGATGCGGTCCCGCCAGATGCGCCAGCCCTCGCCGGCCATCAGCAGGCCGTTGGGCGTGAAGGAGTCGTCGAGGCTCCGCGGTGGCTCGACCATCTCCACGGTGACGCCGGCGGCGCGCAGCCGCTCCAGGGCCGCCAGGTAGAGCCGTCCGACCTCGGGATGGATTTCGCCCAGAGCCGGCAGCGGAATGGCCGCCACCCTTCGGCCTCGGACGGCGGTGGCGAGGGCGCTTTCCGCGTCGAACGGCCCGCGGACCGCGGTCTCGTTGTCGGGCCCGGAGATGACCGCCAGCGCCCGGGCGGCCGTGGCGACGTCGCGGGCCAGCACACCCACGGTGTCGAGGGCGGGGCTGAGGGGATGGACGCCTTTCAGGCTGACGAGGCCACGGCCCGGCTTCAGCCCCACCACGCCGCAGGTGGCGGCCGGGATGCGGACGGAGCCGCCGGTGTCGCTGCCCAGGGCCGCGTCGCAGAGGCCCGCGGCGACCGCCACCGCGGAGCCGGACGACGAACCGCCGGGCACGCGATGAACGGTGGCGTCCCAGGGGTTCCAGGGCGCGCCGAGCGCCCGGTTGGTGCCCCAGCCGCCGTAGGCCAACTCGACGGTGTGCGTCTTGCCGATCGCGACGTAGCCGGCCTGAAGCAGCCGCTCGACGACGACGGCGTGGTGGGCCGGACTGGGATCGAGCGGAATCCGCGCGCCGCCCCCCGTGGGCACGTCCGCCACGTCGAACAGGTCCTTGATCGCGATCACTGGACCGCTGGCGATGTCGCCGGTCAGCGGCGGGTCGAATACCTCGACGAAGGCCTTGAGGCGGCCGTCATAGCGGCGGATCCGGGCGAGCGCGTCGTCGGGCGTCATGCGACGACTATCGCAAGCGGCGTCTACCCAGGCTAGGAGGCTCCCATGCCCGAAACGCGCTCCGACAATCTCTACGACCTGCTCGCCAGCCGGTTTCCGGCCGACCGGACAAAGCCCTGCTTCCTGCTCAGCGACGGCCCATCGATCAGCTACGGCGAGCTGGAGAGTCGCGCCGCGCAGGTGGCCGGTCGGCTGCTCGCGGAGGGCGTGCAGCCCGGCGACCGGGTGGCGCTCCAGGCGGAGAAGAGCCCGGAGGTCATCATGATCTACCTGGGGGTGCTCAAGGCCGGCGCCGTGTTCCTCCCCCTGAACAGCGCCTATACGCCCAGCGAGGTGGCGTACTTCCTGGGCGACGCCGAGCCCAAGGTCTTCATCACCGACCCTCCGGCCTGGGTGGCGGAGGCCGCCGGCTTCGAACCGCTGACCGCCGCGACGGCGCGCGCGCCGGGCGACCTGGCTGCGCTGATCTACACCTCGGGAACGACCGGGCGGTCCAAGGGCGCGATGCTGAGCCACGCAAACTTGGCGGAGAATGCGCTGGCGCTCCACGCCGCGTGGGGCTTCACGGCCGACGACGTGTTGCTGCACGCCTTGCCGGTCTTCCACGTCCACGGCCTGTTCGTAGCCCTTCACTGCGCACTGCTCGGCGGCTGCTCCATGGTCTGGGCGCCGAAGTTCGCAGACGCCGAGGTGCTGGCCGGGCTGGACCGCGCGACCGTGATGATGGGCGTGCCGACCTTCTACACCCGCCTCCTGGCGAACGCCGGATTCACGCGGGCCAAGGCCAACCACATCCGGCTGTTCATCTCGGGCTCCGCGCCTTTGCTGCCCTCGACCTTCGCCGAGTTCGAAGCGCGGACCGGCCAGCGCATCCTGGAACGCTATGGAATGAGCGAAGCGGTGATCATCACCAGCAACCCGCTTGACGGCGACCGGATCGCGGGGTCGGTGGGCTATCCGCTTCCCGGCGTCAAACTGCGTGTGAGCGGAGGCGAGGAGACGGGCGTGATCCAGATCAGCGGCCCCAGCGTGTTCTCAGGCTACTGGCGCATGCCGCAGAAGACCGCCGAGGAGTTCACCCCCGATGGCTTCTTCATCACCGGCGACGTGGGGCGACAGGACCCGGACGGCCGGGTGTGGATTTCGGGGCGGGCCAAGGACCTGATCATCTCGGGCGGCTACAACGTCTATCCCAAGGAGGTGGAGCTGGTGCTGGACGAACTGCCCGGCGTCATCGAGAGCGCTGTGATCGGCGTGCCGCATCGCGATTTCGGCGAAGGCGTCGTGGCGGTGGTCATGGGCCAGGGCGACGAGGCGGCGATGATGACGGAGGCCCGCCGGCAGCTTGCCGCCTACAAGGCGCCCAAACGCGTCGTCTTCGTGGAGGAACTGCCCCGCAACGCCATGGGCAAGGTGCAGAAGAACCTGCTGCGCGAGCGCTACGAGCGCTTGTTCGAGGGTTGAGGCCTCGGTGCGGGCGCCCCGTCAGGCTTCGTTGGCGCGGCGTCCGCCGGGGCGCACGTCGCCCTGCTGCACCTGGCGCAGGCGGGCCACATAGATCGGGCCGCTCGCCATCAGCACGCCCAGCGCGTCGGCCGTCACCCTGACCGGCGAGATCATCTCTCCGGAGATGCAAGGCGCCAATTCGGCCAGCAGCACCACCCAGGC
>DASVNS010000465.1:0-2729 GCA_036383735.1 Phenylobacterium sp.
TGCAGTGGATTTCGAATGATCCGGTCACGCCTGCCCCCAGCGCGCCCTGGTAGTCGCGGTCGCAGGTCTCGATGTGCTGCACGATGGCGTCGAGGTTGGTGCGCGGCCCGGCCGGCGCGGCGAGGAATGCGCCGACGCCCGAACATCCGGTCACGCCGAGGGCGGCCGCGGCCAGCGCCGCAGCCAGGACAAATCGTTGCATGGTCAGTCTCCTGGAGTTGAAAGCGGAGAGCGCGCGCACGGCGTGCGCGGCGGGGCAGTTCCTGTCAGGCCGGCCGGGCTCAGCGCCTCGGGACGTGCCTGATTTATCGATTACACACCGGTTATATTTCGGTATTATCTACCTATCGACGGGGCAGCGCCCCACCTGCAGAGGACGAACCGAGATGACCGACACAGCAGCAGATCAGCCAAGCCGGTTTCAGGTCAGCGCAATCTACCAGTACGATCCGCGCCCGACCGCCACCGGCACGCGGGTCAGGATGTGCTACGGCATCGCTAACGCCAGCGGCTACTACAGCGAGTGGTCGAGCCGCGAACTGGCCGAGGCCGCGGTCGCGAGCGAGAGGGCTAGAATCGCGGCGGGCGGCCCGGCGCCCGCCGGCCTGGACCCGGACTCATTCCAGATCCGCCACATGAAACCGGTGACGCCGAGCGCAACCGACCTGGCCGCCATTCAGGCTGGACTGGATCGGGGCCAGCGGATGATGAGCGCCCTGTCAGAGGGCGAGGGCGCTGCGGACGAGGACAACTGAAGATGATCTACAAAATCACCGACTGGGCTTACATCAGCGACCGCTCCAGGGAGAGCCGTCTTCAACGGTTTGCCGAAACGTTCAATGACCGCGCCACGGCCCTGGATGCCCTGGCCGCGCGGGACTACGGGAGGCTGTGGGAACAGGAGGGGCACTACGGCGATCGCACGCTGATCGCCGATAAGGGGCCGGGTCATGTGCCGGTGTTGAACGCCGCCGGCGAAATCATCGGGTTCGATTGGCCTCAATGACCCCCGCCGACCTTCGCGCCGCGCGCCGAACCCTCGGCGATCTCTGGGGGCTCGGCCGGCCGCTGCGCATGAGCGAGCTGGGCCGCGCCTGCCGGCTGGCCGGGGCAGGGACCCGGGGCAGTCGATGCGCGACTATGAGGCCGGCAAAACGAGGGTCAGTGGACCCCTGTCGGCTCTGATCGAACTCTACCTAGCCGGCGCCCTGCCGCCGGACGGCCTCGAGGCGCTCAAAGGCTAAGCCGCGCCGAGCCCGGCCTGGGCCGTGGCGCTGAGCGCGCGGGCGTAGGCGACCTTCAGCTTCTGGTCGTAGCCGTGGGCGGCGAAGTTCGGGCCGTTGTACAGCCGCGCGAACCCCGCCCAGTCGCCCGTGCGCAGGGCGGCCAGCAGGCCCGGGTTGGCCAGGACGAAGCGGGCGAAGGCGCCCATCTGCTCGCCCTCCCCCTTGACCATGGCCGCGACGAAGGCCTGCACCGTGGGAAAGCCCGCGGCCGCGTGGTTCAGCCCCATGATCTGGAATCGGCCCCAGCTGGCGCTCTTCAGCGCCTCGGTCTCGTCCAGCGCCATGGCCGCGAACAGCTGGGCATAGCGCTGCGCCTGCGACGGCGGATAGGGCCGGGTGTTCCAGGTGGGATAGGAGACCTCCGGATGGCTCGCGTCGAAGCGATGCTGCGTCCGCCGGGAGAACACGTGCGGCTCGAACAGGATGATCGGCCGGCGGCTCTCCGGGTGGAACCCGCGCCCGCGGCTCTCCACCTCGTCCACCGCCCGCACCCGGGCGAGGCTGACCTGCAGCTGCGCGGCGGCGGCGGCCAGGTCGGCCGGCGCCAGCGGCGTGGCGGGGCCGACGAAGGCCTCTGGGGTCATCATGGCGCAGGATCCTTCGGCGCAGCGGGCGGCGTCGCCCCGGCCGTGAGCGCGTCGGCCAGTTTGTCGTTGGTCGCCGTGCCCGACCGAGTGCCCCCGAACAGGTTCATGGCGATCAGCAGTACGCCGCCGGCCAGCAGGGTGGAGAGCACCTGCATGAACGAGGCGTTGGCCAACAGGACCGGGTTCTTCTCGATCATCCGCAGGGCGTAGAAGGTCAGGCCGAAGAAGCCGAACGCCACCCAGCCGCGGAAGTCGGGCCAGCCAGGGCCTTTGAACTTGGTCTCGCTCATGACCGTCCTTCCCGGCGCGCCCGGCGCCAGTCGCGATGCCACTTCCAGGACAGGTACGCCGACTGGAGCGCCAGGTAGAGCAGCGTGCCGATTGCGGCCCAGTCGTGCAGCGTGAAGCCCAGCAGCACGGCCCCGGTCGGCAGCGCCAGCTTGATGCCCGCCACCCCCACGTCGTGCAGCACCGTCGCGGCCTGATCCGTCTGACGCATCGTCCCAATCCCCCTCACAGAAACACCTCCTCCGCCGGGCTCGTCGCCGCCTGCGCCGCCGGCGTCAGCAGCACCTCGCCCGGCCCGGCGACGTCCTCGCCCAGCTTGCAGGCGGCGATGACGTCCGCGCCCTGCAGATCGGATCCCAGATCCAGGATCCGGCCGTAGCCGATGCCCGCGCCCGAGGGGATCGCGGCGACGATCCGGCGGGCGGCGCGCTGCGCGCTGGCGACATCCGGGAAAATGCACATGAGGTTGTCGGCCCAGGCCTTGACCAGGCGCCCGCCCTCTTCCTGCGTGGCCGCGTCACCCACGACCTGAAGCCGGCGGATCTCCAGCAGAGCCTCGGAGATATCC
>DASVNS010000466.1:0-4045 GCA_036383735.1 Phenylobacterium sp.
GCTGGTGGGCCCGGCAGGACTCGAACCTGCAACCAGACCGTTATGAGCGGCCGGCTCTAACCATTGAGCTACAGGCCCTGTAGCGCGAGGGCCGCGTTAGCATGGGCGGCACGCGGCTTAAAGCTTGCGTTCAGGTTGGAACTGCGACGCTTGAGCCTGATCCCGTCCAGCCAACCGGAGCTCCCGATGAAGACCCCGATCCACGCCGCCGCGCTTGGCCTTGTGCTCATGGCCTCGGTCGCCGTCCCCGCGGCGCTGGCGCAGGCGCCGCCGCCCGCCGCCGACACCATGTTCCGCGCCACCACCCTGAACCTGTCGGCCTATGGGGAGACGAAGGTCGCCCCGGACATGGCGTCCATCACCCTGGGCGTCATGACCGAGGGCAAGACGGCGGTCGAGGCGATGCAGGCCAATGCCGGCCGGATGGGCGCCGTGGTGGCCAGCCTGCGGAAGGCCGGGATCTCCGACAAGGATATCCAGACCTCGAACCTGAACCTGAACCCGCAGTACCGCTACCAGGAGAACCAGCCGCCGCAGCTGGTGGGCTACCAGGCCTCGAACAACGTCACGGTCACGGTCCGCGACCTGAAGAAGCTGGGGCCGGCGGTGGACGCCACGGTCAGCGCCGGCGCGAACCAGGTGCAGGGGATCAGCTTCGGGCTGCAGGATCCCACGACGGCGGAGAACGCGGCGCGCGAAGCGGCCGTGAAGGCGCTGGGCGCCAAGGCGGACCTGTATGCCAGGGCGACCGGCTACAAGGTCTCGCGGCTGGTGTCGCTCAGCGAAGGCGGCGGCTACGCGCCCCAGCCGCCGATGCCGATGGCCATGTACGCCAAGCGCGGGGAGATGGCCGACGCCGGCACGTCGATCTCGGGCGGCGAGCTGAAGGTCCGCATCGACGTCAGCGCCCTGTACGAACTGACCCGCTAAGGAGCCTTGGAGACCTTCGCACGGCGGAAGGCGCCTTCCAGGCGCTCGGCCATCATCCGGCCTGGAAAGGCGCGCTCGCCCTCCATCATCGCGGCATAGACGAGGTTGGTTCCGGCGATCGGGCCGGCGGCCCAGCCGACGCCGCGGGAGGCGTCGGCCAACGTGTTGCAGCTGAGCTGGCGGGGCTGGCGGTCCTTGACGACCTCGTCCAGCAGCGCGTCCAGCTGGCGCGCGCCCGGCCGGTCGCAGGCGGCGAAGGCCCTCGCGCAGGTGGTGGCGGAATTGTACCGGTAGACGACCTTGCCGGAGCCGGCTTCGGCGATCAGCACGCAGGTGTTGGGATCGCCGATGGCCTTCGACACCGCCGCGTCGAGCTGGTCGTGATCGACGCCGGCCGGCGCGCCTGGCGAACAGGCGCTCAGAGCCGCGGCGGCCGCCAGCGCGGCCACAAGCTCAAGCGGCTTTCTTGATCTCGTTGGCGTCGTCCAGCAGGACCACGGTCGGGGCATAGTTACGGGCTTCCTCGGCGGGCAGCATGCCATAGGTCACGACAATAACCTTGTCGCCCTTCTGAACGAGCCGGGCGGCAGCTCCGTTCACGCCGATCACCTTGGAACCGCGCGGCGCCTCGATGGCGTAGGTGGTGAAGCGCGCGCCATTGGTGATGTTCAGCACATCCACCTGCTCGTGCGGCAGGATGCCGGACGCATCCAGCAGGTCGCGATCGATGGCGATGGAGCCTTCGTAGTCGAGGTCAGCCTGCGTCACGGTCGCGCGATGCAGCTTGGCCTTCATCATCGTGAGCAACATGGGCGTTCCGGCGTCCTTGCAGCCTCGCCCCCTGACGGAGCGTCGCGCATATACGCATGCTGCGGCCGGTGTTCAATGCGGCATCGCAACATCCCCGGACCGTGGGCGCGGCGCCGCGGGCGGATCTCAGCTCCCAGGCGCAGGAAGAACCTGGCGTCTATCGCCTTCTTCGGCGGCAAGCTCCGCTACGCTGCGCCGCGGCGCCGTCATCAACTTGCGTGCCGGCGCAGGAAGTCGGTCATTTCGTCCAGGACGGGCGCCCGGCCCCGCAGCGGCCGCGACAACGCCAGGATCATGCGGATGTGATCCACCCCGGCATAGTGGCGCTCCTCCACGGGAACACCGGCCGCGCGGAGCCTGCGGGCCAGGGCGGTGGTGTTGCGTGGCAAGACCACGGTGTCCGCATCGCCCGTGGCCAGGAAGGCGGCGGGCGAGTCCGCACCGACGTGAGCGATGGGCTGGGTGGCGGGAAGATCCGCCGCCTCCCCGAACGTGCGCCGGCTGATCGGCCCGTCGAGCGGCAGGAAATCGTAAGGCCCGGAAAGCCCGGCGACCGCCTTGACCTTTCCCGGGTCCAGGCCGGCGTTCCGCAGGTAGCGCCCATCCAGCCCCAGCATCACCGCGTTGTAGGCGCCGGCCGAGTGTCCCACCAGGACGATGCGATCAGGGTCTCCGCCGAACTCGTGCGCATGGTCGCTGGCCCATTTGGCCGCCTGCGCGCCGTCTTCGAGGAAGGCGGGGTAACGCACCTCGGGATAGAGCCGGTAATCGGGCAGCACGGTGAGGAACCCGCGCGAGGCCAGCGCCCGGCCGACCCAGTTGTAGTCCTGCCGCCGGCCGGAATCCCAGGAGCCGCCGTAGAAGAACACCGCCACGGGCGCATCTCGCTTGACCCCACGCGGTCCGTAGACGTCGAGGCGCTGCCGAGGTCCCGGACCATAGGGTTGGCCACGCGCGGCGAGCGAGGCCGGGTCCTTCGGCGACAGGGTGGCGAACATGCTGAGCGGCGAGCAGGCGGTGGTCAGGGCCGCACTGGCCGCCGCAAGGGCCGAACGCTTGGTGATCGGAGCGGACATGGGTTGCAGGTACGGACCCTCCGACCGTTTCGCAACCATCGCTCAGCCTGGCGTCCGCCGAACGGCAGGCTTGACGCCGCGCCTACCGCCCGGCGCTATGCCAACCGAACAACAACAAGGGAGGCGACCATGGACGGAGCCCAGGGCCCGGCGGGCTTCAATCGCGATGTGCTGGCAAGCGTCGGTCCGGCCCTGAAGGGGCTCGTGGACCAGAAGGCCCTGGCGGGGATCGTGACCTTGGTCTGGCGGCGCGGCGAGGTGGTGCAGGTCGATACGATCGGCCAGCGGGACATCGAAGCCGGCTTGCCGATGGAACGCGACACCCTCTTCCGCATCGCCTCCATGACCAAGCCGGTCACCACCCTGGCCGCGCTGATGCTGGCCGAGGAAGGCAAACTGAAGCTGGACGACCCGATCACGCGGTGGTTGCCCGAGTTCAAGGACATGAAGGTGCTGAAGGCGGTGGATGGGCCGCTGGACGACACCGTGCCTGCGGCGCGCGACATCACGGTCGAGGACCTGATGACCCATCGCTCGGGCTTGGCCTATGGCTTCACGTCGGTCGGCCCGATCGCCTACGCCTACGAGGAGAAGCTGGGCCCGGCGCTGGCCAACCCCTACACCCCCGACGAATGGCTGGAGCGGCTGGCCGAGCTGCCGCTCAGCTATCAGCCGGGCGAGCGCTTCCACTATAGCCACGCCACCGACGTGCTCGGCTTCCTGGCGGCGCGGATCGAGGGCAAGCCGCTGGGCCAGGTGCTGAAGGCCCGCATCTTCGATCCGCTCGGCATGCGCGACACGGGCTTCTGGACGCCGCACGAGCAGCGCGGCCGGATGGCCAGGCTGTACAAGGCGCGGCCGGAGGGCGGGCTGAAGGACGTCTCCTGGCCGCAACCGGAGACGCCGTCCGCCTATGAGGGCGGCGGCGCGGACCTGATCTCGACCGCCGACGACTACCTGAAATTCGCCCGCCTGATGCTGGGCCGCGGCGAGGTGGACGGGGTTCGGCTGGCAAAGCCCGAGACCATCGACCTGATGACCGCCAACCGGCTCACCGAGGCGCAGCGCGGTCACGCGTTCCTGGGAATGCCCTTCTGGCTCAGCCAGGGCTTCGGCCTCGGCGCGTCGATGATCCTGGACGCCGAGAAGCACCAGTGGATGGGCGCGGGCGGCGAAGGCGCATTCGGCTGGCCGGGCGCGTTCGGCACCTGGTGGCAGGCCGATCCGGT
>DASVNS010000467.1:0-5690 GCA_036383735.1 Phenylobacterium sp.
GCCCGCGTGGCCCAGGCCCAGGCTGCGGTGACCGGCGCCGCGGCGCGGCTGGCGGAGGTGGCGCCCCGCGCTCCGGCGAAGGCGCGGGTGGAGGATGTGTTCTTCCACCCCGGCGAATGGGCGCCGGCCAACCAGCCGATCCTCAGCCTGCTGCCCGACGAGCGGATCAAGGTGCGCTTCTTCGTGCCGGAGACGGCGCTTTCCGCCTATCGCATCGGCCGCACCGTCCGCTTCGCCTGCGACGGCTGCGCCAAGGGTCTGTCGGCGCGCATCGAGTTCGTGGCGCCGCGCCCTGAATTCACCCCGCCGGTGATCTACAGCCGCGAAGCGCGCGACCGGCTGGTCTATCTGGTGGAGGCCCGGCCGAGCGCCCGGCTGAACCCCGGCCAGCCGGTGGACGTGGAGCCGCTGTCGTGACACCGCAAACGCCCCTTCCTTTCCCGCTTGCGGGAAAGGGGGACCGCCCGCCGAGCACAGCGAAGAGCGGGGGGTGGAAAGGGAACGCCCCAGTCGCTGCGCCCGCCTCAAGCTCCCCTGACCTGCCCTGTCGCCCCGCCGGCGGCCTGCCCTTCCCACCGCTCGCTCTGCGGCGAGCGGTCCCCCCTTCCCGCGCGCGGGAAGGGTATAAGGAGGTCGCGCCATGACCCTGGCCATCGACGTGCACGGGCTGAACAAGAGCTTCGGCGACAAGCACGTGGTCAATGACCTGACCATCCAGGTGGAGCCGGGGCGGATCTGCGGCTTCCTGGGGCCGAACGGGTCAGGAAAGACCACGACGCTGCGGATGCTCTGCGGGCTGCTGACACCGGACAGCGGCTCGGGCGAGGCGCTGGGGTTCGACATCATCGCGCAGGCCGACGAGGTGAAGCGGCGCACCGGCTACATGACCCAGAAGTTCTCGCTCTACGAGGACCTGACCATCGCCGAGAACCTGCAATTCACGGCCCGTGTCTATGGGCTGGACCGACGGCGCGAGCGGGTGGACGCCGCGCTGGAGCGGCTGGGGCTGACCTCGCGGCGCGACCAGCTGGCCGGCACGCTCTCGGGCGGCTGGAAGCAGCGGCTGGCGCTGGCCACCGCGACCCTGCACGAGCCGAAGCTGCTGTTGCTGGACGAACCGACAGCGGGCGTCGATCCCAAGGCGCGGCGCACCTTCTGGGACGAGATCCATGCGTTGGCCGCCGAGGGCCTGACCGTGCTGGTCTCCACCCACTACATGGACGAGGCGGAGCGGTGCCACGAGATCGCCTACATCAGCTACGGCCGGCTGATCGCCCGCGGCACAGCCGAGCAGGTGATCGCCGGGTCCGGCCTGATCACCTTCCGCGGCGAGGGGCCGGACGCCGACAAGCTGGCGCATGAACTGGCGCAAGCGCCGGGCGTCGAGACCGCGGCGGCGTTCGGCGCGGCGATCCACGTGAGCGGCACGAACCGCAAGGCGCTGGAGGCCGCCCTGAAGCCTTACCGCCGCGAGCCCTACCGCTGGACCGAGGCCCCGCCGACCCTGGAGGACGTGTTCATCCAATTGATGGGCCAGAGCCAGGACAACGTGCCGTGAGCTTCCGCCCTACCCCCTGCTCGTCATGGCCGAGCTCGACCCGGCCATCCATCGGGTCGCCGGGCTGCCACATGGATCCCCGGGTCGAGCCCGGGGATGACGAGCTTGAAGGAGGCGGATCATGACCGGCCTCTCCGGGCTCCGGATCCTGGCCGTGTTGGCGAAGGAGTTCAAGCAGCTCACGCGGGATCGGATCACCTACGCCATGATGCTGGCGATCCCCGTCGTGCAGCTCACCCTGTTCGGCTATGCGATCAACACCGAGCCGCGCCATCTGCCAACAGCCGTGCTGATGCTGGAGGACAGCCGCTATGCCCGCTCCATCACCGCGGCGCTGAAGAACTCGCTCTATTTCGACTTCGTAGCGCAGGCGCGCAGCCCGGCCGAGCTGGACCGCATGCTGCGCAACGGCGACATCCAGTTCGCGGTGACCGTGCCAGGCGATTTCAGCCGCCGGGTGGCGCGCGGCGACCACGCGCAGATCCTGGTGGAGGCCGACGCCACCGACCCCGCTGCGACCGGAGGCGCGGTGGCGGCGCTGGCCGCCCTGCCCGACCAGGCGCTTCGCCATGACCTGACCGGCGCGCTGGCGGCCCAGCAGTCGCAGGCGCCGTTCGAGGTGGTGGTCCACCGGCGTTACAATCCGGAAGCCATCACCGCGTACAACATCGTGCCGGGCCTGCTCGGCATCATCCTGTCGCTGACCCTGGTGATGATGACGGCGCTCAGCGTCACCCGCGAGACCGAGCGCGGGACCATGGAGACGCTGCTGTCCACGCCACTCGAGCCGCTGGAGGTGATGATCGGCAAGCTGGCGCCCTACGTCATGGTGGGCCTGGTGCAGACGGCGATCATCCTGCTCATGGCCGGGTTCCTGTTCCACGTACCGATGGCCGGCGGCTGGATCGGGCTGTCCGCCGGGATCGCGCTGTTCATCACCGGGTCGCTGGCGCTGGGCTTCCTGATCTCGACCGTGGCGCGCTCGCAGCTACAAGCCATGCAGATGAGTTTCTTCTACATCCTCCCCTCGATCCTGCTCTCCGGCTTTATGTTCCCGTTCCGCGGCATGCCCGCCTGGGCCCAGTGGATCGGCGAGGTGATCCCGGTGACCCATTTCGTGCGGGTGGTGCGGGGTTCGCTGCTGAAGGGCCAGGGGGTCGGAGACCAGTGGCGGGAGTTGTCGGCGCTGGTCGCCTTCGTGCTGGTGGTCACCGCCCTGGCCATGGCGCGCTACCGGCGGACCCTGGATTAGAAGCTGTAGACCAGGCTGGCCCGCGTCGTGGTGTCGGTATGCTCGCGGCCGGCGGGGGGCTCGGTCTCGGCGCGCACGTCGAACGAGGCGCGAGCCGACAGGTCGCCGCGCAGCTTGGTGGTGAGCGCGGTCGTGGCGGTCAGGGACGAGCTCACCGAGTCCAGGAACACCGTGGCGTTCTGGGTGAACACCAGATCGGGCCGGACGGTCCAGGACAGGTCGCCGCCGAAGCGGGCGGAGACGGCGTTCTCGTCGTCGCGGTCGTAGTAGTTGATCTGGCGCAGCGCCGGGCCGGCCTGGACGTCGAACCGCAGGTCGGGACGGTCGACCAGGCGATAGCCCACGCCGACGCTCTCGGAAAAGCGGCTGCGGAACCCGGCGAACCGGTCGCGCTCGCCGGCCAGCGAGACCGCCACGAAGGCGCGGCCGCTCAGTTTCCACTGGCCCGCGTAACCGCCGAAGTAGCGCTCCTTCGAGACCGCCCCGCTGGAGCGCTGATAGTCGCCCGCCATCCTCACCTGGTGGCGCCACCGCAGGGTCTCCTTGGCGAAGGTCAGGCTGGCGGAGCCGCCGACGTCGTCGCTGTTGCCGGTGCTGACGAAGCCGCCCGCCTGCCCCTCGCCCTTCCAGCCGTCGCGGAACCGCAGGCTGGTGATCCGGGCGATCCGCTGCTCTTCGGCCCGCGTGGTCAGGGCCGCGACCAGGGCGTCGATCTCGGCGAGGGATTGCGGATGGGTGCGGCGCGCCACCTCGGCCACGGTGGCGAGCGCGCCCGGCGTCTCGGCAGCCGCCTCGATCATCCGCGACACCGGCTCGGGCAGGGGTTCGGCCAGCGCCAAGGCCGGCGCCGCAGCCAGAAGGGCGGATATCAGCAGGGTACGCATGCCGCGCTCCGGGTCCGAAGGGTGGGAGACTACCCAATCCGCAGGGAACGAGGCCGCCTTGGGGCGGCGACGACGACATATCCGCGAAGTTGTCCGCTCATTGGGCAACGCGCCACGGGGAGCCCGCCCAGGCTGGCGTCAGTGCGAAACGAATGCGCTGGGACAAGGCGCCGCTTGCCCGACTCCGCGCGGCATCCCACGTTGAGGTTATGAGCGATCGCCCCTCGGGCGCGGCGCCGTCCCGGCTGGTGGCGGTGCTGGGGCCTACGAACACCGGCAAGACCCACCTGGCGGTGGAGCGCATGCTGGGGCACGCGTCCGGCATGATCGGACTGCCGTTGCGGCTGCTGGCCCGGGAAATCTACGACCGGATCGTCAAGGCGCGAGGCGCACGCTGCGTGGCGCTAATCACCGGCGAGGAGAAGATCGTCCCACCACGGCCGCAGTATTACGTCTGCACGGTGGAGGCGATGCCCCTGTCCGTCGAGGTGGAATTCCTCGCCGTCGACGAGATCCAGCTCTGCGCCGACCCCGAGCGCGGCCACGTGTTCACCCACCGCCTGCTGCACGCGCGAGGCAAGGCCGAGACCATGCTGCTGGGCGCCGGCACGATGGCGCCGCTGGTGCGCCGCCTGCTGCCCCATGCCGAGATCCAGACGCGGGACCGGTTCAGCGAGCTCAGGTATTCCGGCCCGAAGAAGCTGACCAAGCTGCCGCGCCGCTCGGCCGTGGTCGCGTTCAGCGCCGAGCAGGTCTACGCCATCGCCGAACTGATCCGCCGCCAACGGGGCGGGGCCGCCGTGGTCATGGGCTCGCTCAGCCCGCGGACCCGCAACGCCCAGGTGGCGCTCTACCAGTCCGGCGAGGTGGATTTCCTGGTGGCCACCGACGCCATCGGCATGGGCCTGAACATGGACGTCGACCATGTCGCCTTCGCGGGCCTGCGGAAGTTCGACGGCCGGCGGACGCGGTTCCTGCATCCCCAGGAGATCGGCCAGATCGCCGGGCGGGCCGGGCGCTATCAGAAGGACGGCACGTTCGGGGTCACCGGCGAGGCCGCCGACATGGATCCCGACCTGGTCGAAGCGGTGGAGCATCACAGCTTCGAGCCGGTGGCCGGCGCCGAGTGGCGGAACTCAAAGCTCGATTTCAGCGCCCTGCCCGCCTTGATCAAGAGCCTGACCGAGCTGCCGAATCGCGAGGGGCTGATGCTGTCGGCCGAGGCGCTGGACGAGACAACCCTGAAGGCGCTGGCCGAGAACGACGTCATCCAGGTCCGCGCCCGCGACAAGACCAACCTGATGCGCCTGTGGGACGTCTGCCAGACGCCCGACTTCCGCAAGACGCCGCGTGAGGAGCACGTGGCGCTGGTGAGGGCGTTCTTCCTGCAGCTTACCGAAAGGCGGCGGCGGATCGGCGACGACTGGATCGCCCGCCAATACGAGGAGCTGAACCGCAGCGACGGGGAGATCGACACCCTCGCCAGCCGCCTCGCCAGCGTGCGGACCCTGGCCTATGTCGCCAACCGCCCGGACTGGCTGATCGATCCGGGAGCGTGGCAGCAGCAGACCCGCGCGTTGGAGGACAAGCTCTCCGACACCCTGCACGAAAAACTGATGGCCCGGTTTGTCGATCGGCGGACCAGCGCCCTGATGCGGGGCCTGCGTGTACGCGAGGAGATGCTGGCCGGCGTGGCGGCGGACGGCAGCGTGACCGTGGAAGGCCACTATGTGGGCCGGCTGTCTGGCGTGGCCTTCGAGGCGGCTCAGGGCGGCAGCCTGCTGGAGGAGAAGGCCTTGCGGGCCGCGGCCCAGCACGCCGTGGGGCCGGAGATCGGCCGCCGGCTTGGCCTGCTCGCAGCGGCGCCCGACGAGGCCTTTGCGCTGGCCCCCGATGGGGCGGTGCTGTGGGACGGCGTCGTCGTGGGCGTCATCGCGGGCGGCCAGCCGTTCGCGCCGCAGGTGCGGCTGCTGGGCGAGCTGGGCCACGACGCGGC
>DASVNS010000468.1:0-4562 GCA_036383735.1 Phenylobacterium sp.
CGCCGGGCGCCTCGAGCCGCAGGTTCTGGTGTTCGGGGTGCTGGCGTTCGTCACGGTGGCGGTCCTGAACGAGAGCGCGCGGCCCAAACCACCGACGGTGGCGCAGGTCCCGGCCTATGCCGTGGTCCGCGCCATCGTCGACAAGCACTGCATCACCTGTCACGCGGCGCACCCCACACATCGCGGCGTGCCCGTGGCGCCGAACGGGGCCATGTTCGACACCGACGCCGGCCTGCAGCAGCACGCCGAGAAGATCTACACCCGCGCCGTGGCCACCCAGTCCATGCCGCTGGGCAACGAGACCCAGATGACCGACACCGAACGCGCCCAGCTCGGCGCCTGGATCAAGGCCGGCGCGAAGGTGGGGCCGTGAGGACGGTCGTCCCCGAACCCCTGACCGCCGACGCCTTCGCCCCGTTCGGCGACGTGATCGAGGCGTCGGACCGCGCCGAGGTGATCCCGATCAACTACGGCTGGACGACGCGCTTCAACGCGCTCGCCGACGTGGCGGTCGGCGATGGCCACGCGATCCTCAGCATCTTCCGCTCCAAGCCGCTGACCCCCCTGGTGCTGAAGATCTTCGAGCGCCACCCGCTGGGCAGTCGGGCGTTCGTGCCGATGCAGGGCCGGCCGTTCGTGGTGGCCGTGGCGCCGCCGGGCGACTTCGACGCCGCCGCGGTTCGCGTGTTCCGCGCGGAAGCGAACCAGGGCGTGAACTACGCCAAGGGGACCTGGCACCACTTCCTGCTGGCCCTGGAGGCCGAGAGCGATTTCCTGGTCGTCGACCGAGAGGGGCCGGGCGAGAACCTGGACGAGGTGGAGCTCCACGAAGCGGACTGGATCGCCATAGCCCCATGAGCCGCCAGGCCTACCGCGCCGCCCTGGTCCACATGCTGGACGACCCGTCGCGCGTCCCAGCTGAGGAGGCGCATGCCTATCACCCCGATGGCCTCCTGGTGGTCGAGGACGGCCACGTGGAGGCGTTCGGGACCTATGCCGACCTCGCGCCCGGCCTCGCGGAGGGGACCGAAGTCACCGAGCTGCCGGGCCGCCTGATCACGCCGGGGTTCGTGGACGCTCATGTCCACTATCCGCAGGTGGACGTGATCGCCGCCTGGGGGACGCAGTTGCTCGACTGGCTGCACACCCACACCTTTCCGGCCGAGATGGCCTTTGCCGACCGGGCGCATGCCGACGGCGTGGCGCAGCTGTTCCTGGACCAGCTGCTGGCGAACGGCACCACCAGCGCGCTCGCCTTCTGCACCGTGCACAAGAGCTCGGCCGAGGCGCTATTCGAGGCCGCGCTGGCCCGCAACATGCGCCTGATCGCCGGCAAGGTGCTGATGGACCGTGAGGCCCCGCCCGGCCTCACCGACACCGTCGAAACCGGCCGCGCGGACACCGAGGCGCTGATCCGCGCGTGGCGGGGCCGCGGGCGGCTCGGCTACGCCGTGACGCCCCGGTTCGCGGTAACCTCGACGGATGCCCAGCTCGCCATGGCCGGAGAGCTGCTGGCCGCCCACCCCGACGTCCTGCTGCACACCCACATGTCGGAGAACCACGGCGAGATCGCCAAGGTCGGCGAGCTGTTTCCATGGGCGCGGGACTATCTGGACGTCTACGAGCGCTTCGGGCTGGTTGGGCCCCGCTCGGTATTCGCCCACTGCGTCCACTGCGACGAGGGCGCTATGGGGCGCATGGCCAGGGCCGGCGCGTCGGCGGCCTTCTGCCCCTCTTCAAACCTGCTGCTAGGCAGCGGCCTGTTCAGCCTGAAGCGGGCGTGCGCGGCTGGCCTGAACACTGCGCTCGCCACCGACGTCGGCGGCGGCGGCAGCTTCTTCCTGCCGCACATGATGGGCGAGGCCTACAAGGTCGGGCAACTCCAGGGCGACAACCTGGACCCGCTGCACGCCTTCTACCTGGCCACCCTGGCCGGCGCGCGAGCCCTGCATATCGACGATCGGGTGGGCAACCTGGCGCCGGGCAAGGAGGCCGACTTCGTGGTCCTGGACCTGGCCGCCACGCCGCTCCTGGCGCGGCGCGCGCAGGGGTCGCGGAGCCTGGCCGAAACCCTGTTCGTGCTCGCTGTGCTGGCAGACGACCGCCTCGTCGAGCGCACATACCTGATGGGACGGCTGGCGCATCGTCGGGGGCTTGCGGCGGGCGCTCCGGCCTGACGATTATGGCCGCGCTTCGTCTGGGGGTTCGCGTGCGCCGGCTATTCCTGAGTCTACTGTTCGCCCTGCTGGTCGCCACGCCCGCGGCGTCCCGACCCATCACCGTCAAGGTCGTGGTGCTGACGATGTTCGAAGTCGGCGAGGAGACCGGCGACATGGCCGGGGAATTCCAGCTGTGGGCCGAGCGCTACCCCTTCACCGAAAAGGTCAGCGTGCCGGGCATCGACCACCCGGTGCGAGTCTCCAAGGACGGCGTCGTGCTGGTGTTGGCCGGCATGAACGCCCGCGCCCGGCAAAGCGTGACCGCGCTCGCGCTCGACCCCCGGTTCGACACCCGCAAGGCCTATTGGCTGGTGGCAGGCATCGCCGGGGTGGATCCGCAGGCCGGACCGATCGGCAGCGCGGCCTGGGCGCAGTGGGTGGTCGACGCCGACGCCGCCCACGAGATCGACGAGCGCGAGATGCCCGCGGACTGGCCCTGGGGCATCTATGCGCTCGACACCAAGCGGCCGGGGGTCAAAGGCCCCGCCAACGCCAGCGGGATGGCGTGGAAGCTGGACCCCGGCCTGGTCGGTTGGGCCTACGGCCTCACGAAGGCGACGCCGCTGGCGGACAACCCCCAGCTCCAGGCCGCGCGGGCGAAGTACGCCGGGCCGGGCCAAGAGCCGCCGTCGGTCTATCTGGGCGACAGCGTTGGGACCGCCCGGTTCTGGCACGGCGAACGCCGCACCGCATGGGCTCGCGACTGGGTGCGCCTCTGGACCGATGGCCAGGGCCGTCTCGCCATGACCGACTGCGAGGACCACCAGGTGCTCGACGCCCTCGATATCCTCGGCAAGTCCGGCCGCGTCGATGCGCGCCGCGCGCTGGTGCTGCGCACGGCCAGCAACTATTCCGCGGCCCCGCCTGGCGCGGCGCCGGTGTTCGACTTCGCCACCGGAGGCCTGGAAGCGAGCGTCGAGGCCGCCTACCGCGTCGGCTCGCCGGTGGTGAAGGCGCTGGTGGCGAACTGGGCCAGGTACGAGACCGCCCTGCCAAGGGCCGCCCCATGAGCGTCCTCGAGAAGACCTTCCAGCTGCGTGCACGGGGCGCCAGCGTCCAGACCGAGGTGCTGGCCGGCGCCACCACCTTCCTGACCATGGCCTATATCGTCCTGGTCAATCCCGCGATCCTGAGCACGACCGGGATGCCCGTCGCCGGCGTGGCGGCCGCCACCTGCCTGGCGGCCGGCGTCGGCTGCCTGCTCATGGGCTTCCTGGCCAACTACCCGATCGCCCTGGCCCCGGGCATGGGCCTGAACGCCTACTTCGCCTTCACGGTGGTGCAGGGCATGGGGGTGCCGTGGCAGACGGCGCTGGGGCTGGTCTTCATCTCCGGCGTGCTGTTCATCGTCCTCACGGTGGCGGGCGTGCGCCAGCTCATCGTCAGCGCCATCCCACGGGCGCTGTTCTCGGCCATCGCCGCGGGCATCGGCCTGTTCATCGCCTTCATCGGCCTGCGCGGCGCGGGCCTCGTGGTGGACAATCCCGCGACCCTGGTGGGCCTGGGCAGTATCCACGCGCCGGGAACCCTGCTGGCGCTGCTGGGGCTGGCGATCCTGTCGGTGCTGCTGGTCCTGAAGGTGCGCGGGGCGATCTTCATCGGCATCGTGACCACCGCCATCCTCGGCTGGGTCCTGGGCCTCGCGACCTGGGCGCCGCAGCCCTACAGCCTGGAGCAGATGACCGGCACGGCCCTGAAGCTGGACGTTCCGGCGGCGCTTGGCGTCGGCGGCCACGGGTTCGGTCTGGCCCTGCTGGAGATCCTGTTCGTCTTCCTGTTCGTCGACCTGTTCGACAATGTCGGAACGCTGGTGGCGGTCTCGAAGAAGGCCGGGCTGATGCGGCCCGACGGCTCGATCCCGCGCCTCAACCGCATCCTGTTCGCCGACGCGGGGGCGACCATCGTGGGCTCCCTGGCCGGCACCTCGACGGTGGTCAGCTATATCGAGAGCGCCTCGGGGGTCGCGGCCGGCGGGCGCACCGGCCTGACCGCCGTGGTCACCGGCCTGCTGTTCCTGGCCACCCTGTTCGTGGCGCCATGGGCCCAGGTGATCCCGGCGGCCGCCACCGCGCCGGCGCTGATCCTGGTGGGGGCGATGATGATGTCACCGCTCACCGAGATCGACTGGGACGACCCGGTGGTCTCGATCCCGGCCTTCCTCACGCTGATCTCAATCCCCCTGACGTTCTCGATCGCCAACGGCCTGGCCTTCGGGGTGATCGCCTATTCGGTGCTGAAACTCGCCAGCCGCCGGGTCACCAAGGCCGACTGGCTGCTCTTCGCCCTGGCCGCCCTGTTCGTCGCCCGCTTCGTCTACATGGCCTTCGAGGCCTGAGGCCCAGG
>DASVNS010000469.1:0-4633 GCA_036383735.1 Phenylobacterium sp.
GACGCGGGCGTCGCCGAAGTACGGGATGAAGTACTTCTCCGCCATGAACCGGTGCAGCCGCTGGCGATGGACTGACAGCCCGGTTTCGTGGGCCGCGTAGAAGCGCTTCCACAGGTCCTTGAACTTGAGGTTGCCGGAGACGCGCACGTCCATGCCGAGCTTCTGTTCGGCGCGCAGCTCGTAGAAGAGGTCTTCGGCCTGGTTGAGGGCCGTGGGAAGATCACGTGTCTTGAGCGAGCGGATGACGTAGCCGCTGACGCCAGGGACCTTCAGGCGGGCCTGATAGACCTGCTGATTGGTGTCCGCCCGCCGGTAGACCATGACGGCTCCATCCCGGAGCCGGTGAACCTGCTGGTAGAAGCTCTCGCCCATGTTCCAGTCTCCACGATTTCTGTGAAGGTTCTGTGCAAAACACTAACTGGAATGAGCGGTTTTGCCTAGGGGCTGTGAAGGGTCTGTGAATAGCAAAACAGGCACCTAGCGATCGCTAGGTGCCTGTTTTTAATAAGTTAATTGAAGCTTCTGAGTTAGCGCTTCGAGAACTGGAAGCTGCGTCGGGCCTTGGCCTTGCCGTACTTCTTCCGCTCCACGACGCGGGGGTCGCGGGTCAGGAGGCCGTGCGGCTTCAGCACGGCGCGCAGGCCGGGCTCGTAATAGGTCAGGGCCTTGGAGATGGCGTGACGAATGGCGCCCGCCTGACCCGAAAGGCCGGAGCCTTCCACGGTGGCGACGACGTCGAACTGGCCGGCGCGATCGGTGAGCTGCGTCGGCTGGGCAATCATCATCCGCAGCACGGGGCGTGCGAAGTAGATCTCCTGGTCGCGGCCGTTGATCGTGATCTTGCCGCTGCCGGGCTTGATCCAGACCCGGGCCACGGCGTTCTTGCGCTTGCCGGTTGCGTAGGCGCGACCCAGGCTGTCGATCTTGGGTTCGCGGGCGACGGTGTCTTCCGCCTGCGTACCGAGGCCCTTCAGGGCGTCGAAGCCGGTGGCTTGCTGCGTGGTGGCTTCGCTCATTACGCGCTCCGCACGTTCTTGGCGTTCAGGTCGGCGAACGCGATGGTCTCGGGGTTCTGAGCCGCGTGCGGATGCTCGGCGCTGTTGTAGATGCGCAGGTGCGTCAGCTGCTTGCGGGCCAGCGGGCTTTCCTTCGGCAGCATGCGCTCGACGGCCTTTTCCAGGACCCGCTCGGGATACTTGCCCGCGAGGATCTGGGCCGGGGTGCGCTGCTTCACGCCGCCCGGGTGGCCGGTGTGCCAGTAGTAGATCTCGTCGGTGGCCTTCTTGCCGGTGAACTTCACCTTGTCGGCGTTCAGGACAACGACGAAATCGCCGCAATCGACGTGCGGGGTATAATCAGCGCGATGCTTGCCGCGAAGACGCATGGCGATGAACGAAGCCAGGCGGCCGACCACGGCGTCCTGGGCGTCGATCACGATCCACTTCTTCTCGACCTCGGCTGGCTTCAACGAAGCCGTAGTGCTCTTCAGCATGAGGGACGATCCAATAGACTTAGCGGGTGCGCTGGAGGCGCGCCCGACGTGAGGCGCGGCATATGCAGGCCGAGGCGCTGAAAGTCAACAGCGAGAACGCCGCTCAAATCCACGTAAACCGTGTAAAAACAATGATCTATATATTAAGGTAATATAATACCGTGACTTTCTGACCGTCACACCCGCCGGACTCGCCACGCAAACGCCACGACGAGGCTCAGCACCAGGGCGGCGACCAGCTGATGGACGATGCTCAAGCCCAGCGGCGCACGCATCATCAGCGTGCCGATCCCCAACAGCGCCTGCACCACCACGGCGCCGGCGACCGCGGCGCCCAGCACCTTCGAATCTCGCGCCAGATAGCGCGACCGCCACGCGGCCACCCCGACCGTCACGGCGGCGATAGCCAGCAGATAGGCGACCAGCCGGTGATGCAGCTGCACCGCGCCCTGGCTGTGCGCCAGGGTCGCCCATAGGCCCGCCCCGGCGTAGTCGCCCGGGACCAGCGCCCCGTTCATCAACGGCCAGTCGTTGTAGACCAGCCCCGCATCGTTGCCCGCCACCAGCGCGCCCAACAGGATCTGCAGGTAGGTCAGCCCCAGTAGCCACGAGGCCCGACGGCCCCACGGGCTCGGCAGCGTCTGCCGCGCAGCCCCGGCCCAGGCGTCCAGCGCCGTCCACAGCAACAGCCCCAGCAGGGCGAACGCCAGGCCCAGGTGGACCATCAGGCGCTCGGGCGCCACGGACACCCGGCCCGCCAGACCACTGGACACCATCCACCAGCCGACCGCCCCCTGCAGGCCGCCCAGCACGAAGATCCCGCCCAGCCGCAGGAACAGCCGCCGCGGCAGATCCCCGCGGATCGCGAACACCACGAACGGCACGAAGAACACCACGCCCAGCAGGCGGCCCAGCAGCCGGTGCGACCACTCCCACCAATAGATCGTCTTGAAGTCCGCAAGGCTCATCCCGGCATTGAGCTGGCTGTACTGCGGGATCTGCCGATAGCGCGCGAACTCGCCCTCCCAGTCCGCCTGGCTGAGCGGTGGGACGGCGCCGGTCACCGGCTTCCATTGGGTGATCGAAAGGCCGCTGTCGGTCAGCCGCGTCGCGCCGCCGACGATCACCATGCCCAGGACGAGCGCCGCCACGACGAGCAGCCAGATCGCCACGGGCTTGGAACGGTCGGAACGAAGGAACGAAGTCATCGACGGCCGGTGGCGCAGCTTCTGGGCTGAACTTTGGCGGGCTCTCTAGCCGTCTTCCGCCTTGGCCTCCAGCGCTCTATTAGGCGGCATGTCCCCACGCCTGCGCAAATTCATCGGCCTGATCGCAATCCTGGCGTTCTGTGCCTTCTACGTCGTCGTGGTCTCGACCCTCGGCGACTATCTGCCGAGCCACTGGGCCGTGCGGCTGATCTACTACGCCGTCGCCGGCACGGCCTGGGGCGTGCCGCTCTTTCCGCTGATCCGCTGGATGAACCGGGAGCCGCGGCCCAGGGCCTGAACTTGGTCCTTGCCCTCCTGGCGTAACCGGCTCTAGAAGACGCGCCTCGCCGCCAGGCCCTTCGGAGCGTGGCGCAGTTTGGTAGCGCACTTGACTGGGGGTCAAGGGGTCGCAGGTTCAAATCCTGTCGCTCCGACCAGCGGCCGGCGGCGAGAATTCCACTTGGAAAACATGTGCTCGTCACGGCCGGGCTTGACCCGGCCATCTACGCGTCGGTCCCGCCCGTGCGGCGCCTGGCGCGGCAAGCTTGACCAAAAGCCCCCTCCGGACCCCGGGGGCTAGGACTGCGACCAGGCTTTCAGAAACGCCGCAGCCATGTAGACCCCGCGCGTCTCGTTCAGGATGATGAAGCCGATCAGGATGATCCAGCCCATCAGCCTGCGGCGGGGCTTGGCGAGGTAGCGGACAAAACCGTTGCTCCGCCGCGAGGGCGGGAGGTGAGCCTCCGAACGCCAGATCGGCGCTCGAGGCCAAGGTTGATTGATTGCAACCACAGGATGAATTTAACGCCTTTTCGGCGGATGTGAATCCTTAAATTCACCGTGCTCGCAGACGCCGTAGAGGCCGACGACGGAGCTGGCCCCGAAGTTGACGGAACTCAGGATCACGTCGATTTGGGTTATCGCGACCGTGTGCGGCGTCGGAATCACCCGTTCGCCGTTCGTACTCCGCGCGGAACACGAGGTCAGCCCGCTTCAAATGGCAAGCTGCGGTCGCTTGGCCGCGCACCTACAACGCCGGCGGGCCTCGCCTGCCTTCGTTCCGGCCCCAGCTGCGCGAGGACCAGGGAGCCCCCTCCAATAATCCTGGCGGTGTCCACTCAAGTTCACGCCGCCTCGATCTCACGCTTGGCCGCCCGCAGCAGGAAACCGGAGCGGGTGAACCCGTGGGCTTCCGCAAACTGGTCGATCTGGCGCAGGTCGGGTTCGGGGATCGTGATGTTCACACGAACCGTCTTTACCGCCCCCTCGGGGGCCTGAACCACGATAGCGACGGCCTCGCGGTTCTCGCGGTTGGCCATGATAATTTCCAGCGACGACGACGCCGGAGCGGCCTCACCGTCCTCGGCCAAGCCGTCCAAGTGCAGCGCCAAGGCCTCGGCCGCCATGGTTCGCGCGTCGTCGAGATCAGTGCCGGCGGTCACGCAACCGGGAAGGTCGGGGAAGGAGACGCCGTAGTCGCTTTCAGCGTCCTTGTGGATGAGGGCGATATACTGGCGCATGGCTTTCTACCTCAGGGTTAGGCCGGACTGTTTTTCGATACTCCGAAGCGTGCCGATGGGCAGGTCTCGCTTCGGGTGCGGGACGGTGACGCGTCCCGCGTTGGTGGGATGCTTGAACTGCTTGTGCGAACCGCGCTGGGCCACCTCGATCCACCCATCCGCCTCGAGGGCCTTGATCACTTCTCGGCTGTTCATGTGTATAAATACACATGAAATATCCAAGCGTCAAAAGAATGATGCGTATCGATACGCACGGGAATGGTGCGACGGCGCCTCCCGATCCGCCGGGCTGCGACGTCATCCCGTGGGCTTGATCCAGCCATGACGGACCAAGGCCGGAAGGCGCTTCAGTCCTTCAGCAGCCCATCCAAGCGCGCCTTCGCCGTTTCGAGGCCGCGAAGCGCGTCCAGCAG
>DASVNS010000470.1:0-3067 GCA_036383735.1 Phenylobacterium sp.
GGGTTCACGAAGCCCTTGCGGTTGTGAACCTTGCGGATGAAGTACTTGATCATCTCCTCGGCGACTTCGAAGTCGGCGATGACCCCGTCGCGCATCGGGCGGATGGCTTCCATGTGGCCGGGCGTGCGGCCGAGCATCTGCTTGGCCTCGATGCCCACGGCATGGACGACCTTGCGGCCGCCCACGTTGCGGAGCGCCACCACCGAGGGCTCGTTCAGCACGATGCCCTTGCCCTTCATGTAGATGAGCGTGTTGGCGGTGCCGAGGTCGATGGCGATGTCGTTCGAGATGGCGCCGAAGAGGGAAGAGATCATGCAAGGCCCTGAGGGGATAGGGGCGAAAGACGCGAGCCGACAGAGGGGTCCCAAAGGCACAGCGACAGACGCCGGGAGGATGCGTCGAGTCGCTACGCTTTGTCTGGCGGGCTTTACGTCCCTCTGCCCTGCCGAATTAGCCATTTCAAGGCTTAAAGAGAGGTATGCGCTTTCGCGTCGCGCGCGAAAAGCCCGCCGTGCCTCGCCGCGATTTCGCCCGATTTCCGACGCAGCGCCGCCCGCGAGGGCCTACCGCTCGTTGAGCGGCGGTGGAGAGACCCGACCTTCCAGCCTCAGCAGCGCCAACACCACGATGAAGCCGAACAGCGCCAGCGCCGCCGCCATGGCGTGTGCGCGGCCCCATTCCAGCGCCTCCACCGCCTTGTAGATCTCGATCGACAGCACGTTCGTCGAACCCGGGATGCCTCCGCCGATCATCAGCACGACGCCGAACTCGCCGATGGTGTGGGCGAAACTCAGGATCGCGGCCACCACATAGCCGGGGATCGAGAGCGGCAGGACGACGCGCACGAAGGCCTGCCAACCGCTGGCCCCCAGGGTGGCGGCGGCGTCCAGGTTCTCCTCGCCCACGGCGCGGAAGGCGTTGCGCAGCGGCTGCACGGCGAACGGCAGCGAATAGATCACCGAGCCGATCACCAATCCCTCGAACGTGAAGGCCAGCGTCCGCACGCCCAGCGCCTGCAGCGGCGCCATCAGCACGCTGTGCGGTCCCAGTGCGATCAGCAGGTAGAAACCCAGCACCGTGGGCGGCAGCACGATCGGCAGCGCGACGAGCGCGCCCAGGATTTCCGCCTTCCATCCACGATGACGCGCCAGCCACCAGCCAAGCGGCGTGGCGACCACCAGCAGGATCAGGGTGGCGGCGCCCGCCAGCCGGAGCGTCAGCCAGACGATATCCGCCAGGCCGCTCAAGGAACCTCGTAGCCGTACTTGCGCACGATGGTTCGAGCCTCGGGACTTTTCAGGAAAGCCATGAAGGCCTTGGCCGCAGGGTCGCCGGCCCCGGTCTTCAACAGCACCGCCTGCTGGTCGATGGGCGTATGGTCGGCCGCCGGCACGATCCAGCGTGAGCCGCCCTTGACGGCTGCCACCTGCGACAACGCCACGAAGCCGAGCTCGGCCGCCCCGGTGTCGATGAACTGGTAGGCCTGGGTGATCGAAGTCCCCTGCACCAGCTTGGGCGCGAGCGCGTCGTACACGCCCAGCCGCTTCATCGCCTCGACGGCGGCGACGCCATAGGGCGCGGTCCGGGGGTCGGCGATGGCGATCTTGCTGAACTGGCCCGACTTCAGCACCGCCCCCTTGGCGTCTACCAGGCCGGGCGTCTTCGAATAGAGCGCCAGCCGGCCGATGGCGTAGGTGAACCGGCTCCCCGCCACGCCCAGCCCTTCGGCCTCGGCCTTCTCCGGCCGCTCGCGGTCGGCCGACAGGAACACCCCGAACGGCGCCCCGTTGGCGATCTGGGCATAGAACTGGCCGGAGGACCCGAAACTCAACGTCGCATCATGGCCGGTGCGGGCCTTGAACCGCGCCGCGATTTCCTTCGCCGGCTCGGTGAAGTTCGCAGCGACCGCGACATGCACCTCGGCGGCGAGACCGGGGCTGGCCAGCGAGAGGACGGCGAGGACGACGGAAAGCAGTGCTGTGAGGCGCATCCTGCGTTATGTATCCGGACTACATAACGGAGTGAAGCATGTTGAGCGCGTCGGTGACGCTGGAGCGAGCCGGGCTGCCTCGGGTGGCCCTGGCGCGCATGGCCCTGGTCGAAGCTGTGGGAGAGCTTGGGTCCATCAGCGCGGCAGCCCGCAAGGTGGGTCTGTCGTACAAGGCCGCATGGGACGCGATCCAGGCGCTCAACAACCTGTTCGACGCCCCGTTGATCATCGCGGCGCCTGGGGGCAAGGCGGGCGGCGCGGCGCAGGTGACCCCGCGCGGACTGGCGGTCTTGGCGGCGTTCCGGCGGGTCCAGGGCGAGATGGACGCGGCCCTGGCCAAGCTGGACCGGGGGCTCGGCGCAGACGTTTTCTGGAGTCTCGGCATGAAGACCAGCGCCCGTAACGCCCTGCGCGGCGTCGTCAGCGACATCACCCCCGGCCCCGTGAGCGCCGAGGTGACCTTGAGCCTCGCCTATGGCGTGTCCATCACCGCCGTCCTGACCCGCCGCAGCGTCGAGGATCTGGGTCTGGAGGTGGGCGGGCCCGCCATAGCGCTCATCAAGGCCAGCTTCGTGATCCTCGCCAAGGGCGACAACCTGCGCACCTCGGCGCGCAATCAGATCCCCGGCGTGGTCATCAGCCGCGAAGACGGCGCCGTGAACACCGAGGTCGGCCTCGACATCGGCGGCGGCAAATCCCTGGTCGCCACCATCACCCTGGAGAGCGCGCGGTCCCTTCAGATCCAGCCGGGCGACGCGGTCACGGCCCTGGTGAAGGCGCCGCACGTGATCCTGGCCGTCGAATAGGCGCGCCGATCCCTGCCCCACACTGGCCCCTGCCCCGCGAACCCTCTAAGGCCCTCCGCGACGCGGAGAACGAGGACGACATGAGCGGCAGCGATGAGTTCGTCTATGACGAAGCGACCGGCGAATGGATCTCCGCCGCCGAGGCCGCTGAGCGCACGGCCAAGGCCGGCGTGGTCGAGGTGCGCGACGCGGTGGGCAACCTGCTGGCCGACGGCGACGCCGTCACCCTGGTCAAGGATCTCAAGGTCAAGGGCGCCGGCGGCCAGACGCT
>DASVNS010000471.1:0-10385 GCA_036383735.1 Phenylobacterium sp.
TGGCGCGACCTGCCCGACCCCCGCTGGGCGGACGAGGCGCCGCCCGCCGCCCCCACCGTGCAAAGCTCAGCCTGACCGCCTGCGCCGCGCCGCAGGCGCCCTATGTCGACACCAAGCCGCCAAGGACGCCCAGCCATCCGCTGCCGGCGGCGCTCGCGCAGGCCCCTTGGCGTCTTGGCGGTCGTCGTGTTCTTTCAGCGCCTGCGGCGCGGGGCGTCGCCCTCCGTCACCGGGCTTTCGGCCGCAGAGCCACGCCGCCGGAGGTTCCGGATCTGGCGGCGGAGGACGCCCGCCAGCTGTCCCGCGCCCTTCCGAAAGCCGACGAAGCGCAGGCCCACGGTGTCGGCCATGGCCGCGCCACGCTGGCCCATCGGCTTGGGCGGGCCGGTGGTGGAGTCCATGGCGGTCTGGTGCTCGATCTCGGCGTTCAACTCGGCGCCCACCAGCACCACCATCACCGAGAACCAGACCCAAAGCATGAAACCGACCACGGCGCCGAGGGAGCCATAGGTGGCGTCCAGCCTGGCGACGTTGTTCAGGTACCAGGAGAAGCTGGCCGAGCCCGCCATCCAAAAGAATGCCGCCGCCGCGCCGCCGGGGATCAGCCAACGCCAACGCGCCGGATGACGGCTGGGACCGTAGCGATAGGCGATGCAGAAGGCGGCTGCGGCCACGGCGTAGACCACGGGCCAGCGGGCGCCGATCAGCCAGTCCTGGCGTACGTGGAGGGCCTCCATGGCGATGGGGACCGCGACCAGGATCGCGCTGACCACGGTGAGGAACAGCAGCAGCGCCAGGGTGAAGCCGTAGGTCATGGCGGTACGGGCCAGGTAGTTCCGCTTTTCGGCCTCGTCGTAGGCGATGTTGAGGCCGTCGAAGAGCGACTTGATCCCCGCGCTGGCGCTCCAGAGCGACAGCAGCAGGCTGACGACGAAGGCAACCGACAAGCCGGCGGCCTTGCCGGTCGCCAGCCGCAGCATCTGCTCTCCCAGCAGCCGGACCGCTTCGGGCGGGAAGATGGTCGAGAGCTGGGCCAGCTGCTGCTCCACCAGCCGCACGTCGGCGATCAGGCCGTAGAGCGAGACGAAGACGCCCAGCGCCGGAAAGATCGCCAGCAGGGTGTAGTAGGTGACGCTGCCGGCGACGACCGTCAGCCGGTCGTGGCCGACCTCGCGCCAGGTGCGCCACAGGATATCCTTCCATCCCCGCCAGGGAATGTGCCGCGGTCGCTCGGCCATGCGCCCGCGCCGTGGCTCCTGGATGTCGAAGTCCGCAGGATCGGCGACGGTCTGGCGGCTGAGGCCCGGCTGGGGCTTGGGCTCGATCCGCACGGGCTGGGGGACCGGGCGGTCGCGGGTGGCGTGCCACCAGGCCGCCGCGAGCGCCACCGTCAGCGCCCAGGGCGCGAGGTTCGCCACCGACGGGGCGGACCGTCGGCGTGGCGGCGAGGATGGTTCGACCGAAGTCACTCCGGCGCTCCCACGGCGGCGCTCGGCCTAACCCGCGACCGCGCCGTCCGTTCCCGGATGTCGGCGCGCTCGGAGCTTGAGCGACGCCCGGGTTTCGGCCAGAAGCCCCCCATGAGCGGCCACGTCGCGGCGATCTACCGCTATCCGGTGAAGGGCTTCACGCCCGAGAGCCTGCCCCATGTGGACCTCGCGCCCGGCGAGGGATTTCCGCACGACCGGATCTGGGCGGTGGAGAACGGGCCGTCCGGCTACGATCCCGAAGCGCCGGCGTTCACGCCCAAGCAGAAGTTCACCGTGCTGGCGGCGATCCCCGGCATCGCCGCGGCCCGCACCCGCTACGACGAGGCGAGCGGCGTACTGACCGCCGAGGCCAGCGGCGCGCCGCGTTTCGCCGGTCGACTGGCGGACGCGCAGGGGCGCGCGAGCTTCGCGACCTGGCTGACGGCATTCCTCGACCCCGAGGATGTCCGCGGACCGCTGAAGGTCGTGGACGCCCGGGGCGCCTTCCGTTTCACCGACCACCCGCTGGGCCAGGTGTCCGTCGTCAACCTGGCCAGCGTCCGCGACCTCTCGCACAAGATGGGCGTCGAACTGGATCCCCTGCGGTTCCGCGCCAACCTCTACGTCGAGGGCTGGCCGGCCTGGATCGAGAACGGATGGACCGGCCGCGAGTTGATGGTCGGCTGGGGACGGGCCAAGGTCTTCAAGCCCATCGTCCGCTGCGCCGCCACCGAGGTGGACCCGACGACGGGGGTGCGCGACCTCGAGGTGGTGAAGGCTCTGTTCGACAATCATGGCCACATGTTCTGCGGGATCTACATTCGGATGACTGCCCCGGGCCGTGTCGGCCATGGCGATGCCGTGACGGCGCCGCAATGACACTGAACCTCGTCCAAGCCTGGAAAAGCGCCAAGGCGCGGCTCGAAGCCGCCGGCCTCGCCGGCCCGGTGATCGACGCCCGCCTGCTCGTCGAGGCCGCCGCGGAGGCGACCCGCGTGGACATCGTCACCGATCCCCACCGTGCGCTGACCCCGGCCCAGGAGGCCAGGCTTGAGGAATACCTCGCGCGCCGCGAACACCGCGAGCCGGTCAGCCACATCCTGGGCCGCAAAGGCTTCTGGAAGATCATGCTGGGCGTCACCAAGGATGTGCTGACGCCGCGCCCGGACACCGAGACCGTCGTGGAATACGCCCTGCGCGATTTCCCCGAACAGGCCCGCTGGTCGGTGCTGGACCTCGGGGTGGGCTCGGGTGCGATCCTGCTCGCGCTGCTCGCCGAGCGGCCGGCGGCCAAGGGACTGGGCGTGGATGTGTCGGAAGAGGCGCTGGCGGTCGCGCGCGACAACGCGGCCTCCCTGGGCCTGGCCAATCGCGTCGCCCTGTTGCGGGGTGACTGGACCGCGGGCCTGGGCAGCGACGCCTTCGACCTGGTGGTCTCCAACCCCCCCTATATCGCCACTGACGTCATCGCCACGCTGGAGCCCGAGGTCCGCGACCACGAACCGCGCCTCGCGCTGGAGGGCGGGGTCGACGGCCTGGACCACTATCGCATCCTGGCGCCGGAGATTCTCCGCGTGCTGAAGCCCGGGGCGCGGTTCGCCGTCGAGATCGGCTACGACCAGAAGGACGCGGTGGAGGTGCTGTTCAAGGCGGCCGGGGCCGTCTTTGTCGAGACCATCCGCGACCTCGGCGATCGCGACCGTGTGGTGACCGGCGAGAAAAAGGCCTTGGAAACGGCCGGCTGACTCGCTACATCAGATCAGGTCTCCACCCAAATCGTCGGTGTTACAGGTAGATGCGTCCCGATGACGGGCGCCCACCCGGCCCGACAGGCGCGACGCTTTCCTAAGCCTCTCGTCGATGAGCTTCCGGGCGGATGACGGGGAAAACACACGTCTTCATACGACTGACCGGGCCAAGGCCCGACCACGCTGAAGACCAAGGCGTCGTTAGGGGCGCTAGGGAAGAACCAAACGGTTTCCAAAGTATGAGAGATTTCAAGGGTATGAAGCGCCAGCGCGGGCGCAACCGGGGCGGTGGCGGCAGCGGTGGCGGCAACAAGCCGCAGTTGCACAATGCCAATCGAGCGTTCGACTCGAACGGCCCCGACGGCGTGAAGGTGCGCGGCAACGCACAGCACGTGTTTGAGAAGTACCAGCAGCTGGCTCGCGACGCGACGTCGGCCGGCGACCGCGTCCTGGGCGAGAACTATCTCCAGCACGCCGAGCACTATTTCCGTCTGATACGCGCCACCCAGCCCAACCGGCCGGCCAGCGAGATCTATGGCCGCGACCAGTTCGCTTCGGGCTACGACATCGACTTCGAGGACGAGACCGGGCAGCAGCAGGCGTTTGCAGCCGACGAGGCTGCCGCCGCCGAAACTGTCGAGGTTCGTGAAGAGGCCGAAAGCCGCGAGCAGAACCGTAGCCGCGATCGCGATCGCGGCGAATGGCAGGGTCGCGACGACCGCCCCCGCGACCGGGATCGCGCCGATGGCAGCCGCGACCGCTGGCGCGAGCGTGACGGTCGCGACGGGCGCAACCGCAATCGCGACGACCGTCCCCGCGACGCCCGCGACGAGCGCCCGCGCGAGGATCGGCCTCGCGATGATCGGCCTCGTGATGAGCGACCTCGCGACGATCGGCCCAGAGATGAACGTCCCCGGGATGATCGGTCCCGCGACGAGCGCCCGCGCATCGATGGCGAGGAGCGTCCCGCAGACGACCGGCCGCGCTTCGACCGCGACGAGCGGCCCAGAGACGAGCGGCCCAGAGACGAACGGCCTCGCGAGGAACGTCCCCGCCGCGAACGCAACCGGGATCGCGACGCGCCGGCCGCCGTTGTCCAGCCGCAGAGCGAAGCGCCTCAAGAGGAACGTGGCCATATGCTACGCGACTCCGAGGGCGGCGCCAGCCATGCCCCGGCCTTCCTCCAGGCGCGGCCGACGCCCGCCGCCGAGGTGGCCGAAGAGAAGCCCAAGCCCCGCCGTCGCCGCGCCCCGCGCAGCTTCGAAGGCAGCGAAGGCGCGCCGGCGACCGCCGAGTCCGAAGATTGATGCCGGAGCGCCGCCCGTGTCCGGGCGGCGCGACCGGGCGTCGCCGAGCTAGAACCGGTAGCCGAGGCCGAACCGGAAGCTGCGGCCCGGCAGCGGTGCGACGTCCTTGAGGAACGAGGCATGCTCGCGCGCCTCGACATTGGTCAGGTTGTGGCCGTCGAGGAACAGCTTGAAGTCCGGCTTGTTCTCGAACGGCCGCAGGACCAGCGAGACGTTCACCAGGGTGTAGCCGTCGGTCGGCAACTCGAAGTCCGCGACGCGATCCTGCTCGCCCACCGTGTGGACTTCCACCGTGCCATTCCACCAGCCGCCATCGTAGACGCCGCGGCCGGTCAGCGACCACGGCGGGATGCGCGCGGCGGGGCCGAAGTCGGTCGTGCCGTGGACGTAGTCGCCCGACGCTTCCAGCCGGAAACTCCGATCGCCCGAGCGCCAGGGCGTGTAGCCGATCTCGGCCTCGGTCCCATAGAACTTCGCCCCGCCCTGCACGAAGTTGAAGATCGGAAAGCCGCTGTCGGCGTCCGTCACGCCCGTCGGGACCAGGTCGATGAAGTTGTCGTAGTCGGCGTAGAAGCCGTGCAGGTCCAGCGTCCAGGTCTGATTGCTGTAGTGGGCGCTCGTATCGACGGAATACGAGACTTCCTTGCCCAGGGTCGGATCGCCGACCTCGAAGGTCCCGGTCGCCGGATGGGCGCCGAAGGACGACAGCTCCTCCTCGGTGAGGCCGCGGCTGGTGCGCGACAGCGAAGCCCCGAAGAACCAACCCGGCGCCGGCCGCACGAACACGCCGAGCGACCCGGAGACGTTCGTGAAATCACGGTCAGCCCGCGAGTTCCGGACTGAGCGGGTGTCGATGCGGAGACCGCCTTCGACCCCCCAGCTGTCCTTGTCCAGGCGCTGCAGGGTGAAGACGCCCGCCTCGTCGATCTTGGTGGCAGGGATCAGCGCCTCCTCGCCGATGGCGTCGAAGTCGCGGTGCAGGCCCTGGAAACCCACGGCGCCCTGCCAACCGGCGCGGTTCGGCTGCACCAGCTCGACCCGGCCCTCGTAGCCCTTCGAGAGAAAGGTCGTGCCGGGCTCGGCGCCTTCGAACTCGGTGTGCTTGTAGTCGGAGTAGCCGCCCGCGAACTTGATGCTGTCGAAGGGACCGAAGCCGACGTTCAGGCCGCCGCGCGTGTCGATGCGGGTCTGCTTCAGGCCGATGTGGACGTCTTCCTCGGCCGCGCTGCCATACTTGCTGTCGGTGTGCTTGATGGCCACGCCGCCCCAGCCCTGGTCGCCGGCATAGGAGAGGCCCGCGCCATAGGCATCGAGATCGACGAAGGTGTTGGCCACCTTGGTGTCGGAACGCGACGGCGCCGGCAGGCCGAGTTCGGCCGCCAGCTCAGCCGACATCGGGGCGACCGGGACCTCATAGTCCTCGCTGCGACGGTGGGCGCCGTCCAGCGTGACGGTGAACCCGGCGCCGAGCCCCGCCGACAGGGCGCCGGACAGCGCCTTGCCCTTATCGCCCGTGGAATACGAACCCAGCATCCGGCCATGGACCCCTTCAACGGCCTTCGACGGGATCCGGTTGTCGATGATGTTGACGATGCCACCGATGGCCGAGCCCCCGTAGGCCAGGGCGGACGGGCCGCGCAGCACCTCGATCCGCTCGGCCTCCTGCGGGTCGCTGGCCACCTGGTGGTCCGGTGACAGGCCCGAGGCATCGATCATGCCGATGCCGTTGGTCAGCACCTGGACGCGTGGCCCGGACAGGCCGCGGATCACCGGCCGGCTGGCGCCTGGGCCGAAGAACGACGAACGCACGCCCGGCAGGTTGGCCAGCACGTCCCCCAGCCCGGCAGATGGCGCCAGGTCCAGTTCCTCGCGCTTCACGACGTTGACGCTGGTGGTGGTCGAGTCGAGCGAGACCACGTAGGGCGCGGCGGTGACCACGACTTCCGATAGATCCTTGCCGGCGGCCTCCTCGGCCTGCGCAGGGAACGCGAGCAGCACCAGGACGCCGGCGCCGGCGAAGAGGGTTAGACGGGACATGGGCGAGGCCTTCAGGGGAGGGTCGGGCTTGCGGAACGTCAGAAGTGTTATGAAATAACATAACTTGTAGTCAAGCGGATTGCCGCTCGACGCTGAAGCGGGTTAGCTGAGGGCCATGAGCGGCGACTGCCATCACCACGGCGAGCACGACCACCACGGCCTGCGCGGCTATGCCCTGGCGCGCGCGCTGGAGGCCGCCGGCGCCCGCTGCGCCGACACCCAGGAACGCCTCACCCGGCCGCGGCGGCGGGTGCTGGAACTGCTGCTCGCGGCCGACGCTCCGCTGAAGGCCTATGACCTGATCGCAAGCTATGGGGATCGGGGCGAACCGGCCAAGCCGCCGACCGTCTATCGGGCGCTGGAATTCCTGGAACGCCTGGGTTTCGCGCACCGGATCGAGAGCCTGAACGCTTATGTGCCCTGTCGCATCGAGGGCGCGCACATGGCCGCGTTCCTGATCTGCGACTGCTGTGGAGAAGCCGCCGAGTTCGAGCCCGACTTTGCGCCGCACGTCGCCGCAGCCCAGGCGGCCGGCTACGAGTTGCGGCGCCTGACACTGGAAGCTCGCGGCCTCTGCGCCGGCTGCCGGGCGCGCTGATGCGGCGTTCCCGACGCGTCTTCGTGCATCATAAGGACGCCCGCAGCTGCATCGAGGCGCTGCGGGCGCCGGGCTATATCTAGTACCAGAACGCGTCGCGGACGATCTGGACGATGCGTCCGTTGAACTCATCGATCAGCAGGGCGTCGGGACCGGAGCGCACCCATTCATAGCCGGGAGGCGGCAGCGGCAGCTCATACTGCCAGGGATCGTCGATCCAGCGACCGGGACCATACCAGCCGCGGGGGAAGACTTCCCCGAAGCTCCAGCTGCGCAGATAGAAGCCGCTGGGCGGGCGCCAGGCATAGCGATAGCGCTGGGCGCTGGCGTAGGCTGGCGGATAGCGCCCCCGCTCCCAACGGCGCCGGTCATCGCGGCCGTCCCAGCGACGCCGGTCATCGTCACGGCGGCCCCAGTCGCGCCGATCATTGTCACGCCGGTCCCAATCGCGCCGGTCATTGTCGCCTCGACCGCCCCAGTCACGCCGCCCATCGTCCCGGCGGCCTTCGTCCCGACGGCCACCGCCACGCGGGAGATCGGCCCGGGGGACATCGGCGCGCCGGTCGTGGAGATCCTGTCCGCCCGGACGGGCATAGCGACCGTCGCCGCGGAACCGCGGCCGGTCGGCTTGGGGCGCGGGTTGCGCTCTCGGGGGCTGCGGAGCCACCGCCGCCTCAGGGGTGGGCGCGGGCGCGCCGCGGCCTACCCAGCGCGAACCTCCGCGGCTGTCACGGTCGGGTTGAGCCTCGTCGCGCCCCGCCGGGCGCTCCTGACGATCGCCGCGATCGCCACGGTCGCCCCGCCACTGCGCCGCCGCCGGCGCCGCCTGGGCCATCAGCACGGCGGCCAGGGCCGCCATCGCCATCTTCATCGCCTTCAAATCCAATGTTGGGCCGCGCGAGGCGGACCGGATAGTCCCTTGCCTGCGAGGATCGCGCCAGGACCCTGAACCGGGGTTGAACACGGATCGCGGTTGGGCGAAGCAGGGCCGGTGACGGAGGAACGCTTCTTGGCCGCGACGCCCTACGACATCCTGGGGTTCTGGGGGAATGCCGGGCCTAAGCAGTGGTACGCCGCGAACCCCCGCTTCGACGCCGCGATCCGGCTGAAGTTCGAGGCCGTCCACCATGCCGCCGCGCGCGGCGAGTACGACAAGTGGGCCGAGGCGGCGGATGGAGCGCTGGCGCTGTTGATCCTGCTCGACCAGTTCCCGCGCAACCTCTACCGCCGCTCCGCGCATGCGTTCGCCACCGACCCCAAGGCCGTGGCCATCGCTCGCCGGGCGACCGACCTCGGCTGGCACCTGCAGCTGGAGCCGCGGATGCGCCAATTCATGCTCCTGCCGTTCCAGCACTCCGAGAACATCGCCGACCAGGACCTGGGCCTGGCGCTGGTCGAAGATCTGGACGACCCGGAGATGATGAAGTGGACGGTCATCCACCGCGACATCATCGTCCGCTTCGGCCGCTTCCCGCATCGCAACCCGATGCTGGGGCGTACGACGACCGCCGCGGAGCAGCAGTTCCTGGACGAAGGCGGTTTCGGGGGCTGATGAGCACATGGCTCCGCGGCTGTGGTATTCTGCTTGTGGACAAGGCGGGCTTTCAGCCCACCGTCGGTTTCCGAATCGGGTGACCCTGCGCCTCAGATGAACGCTCACGTCGCCATCATCCCGCCGACGGCCGATCCGGACCATCCGGAGCGCCAGTACCTCGACCTGCTCGCCGACGTCCTGGCGAACGGCGTGGAGCGTGGCGACCGCACCGGCACCGGCACGCTGGGCGTCTTCGGCCGGCAGATGCGGTTCGACCTGTCCAAGGGCTTCCCGCTGCTCACCACGAAGAAGCTGCATCGGAAGTCGATCATCCTGGAGCTGCTCTGGTTCCTGCGCGGCGACACCAACGTCCGCTGGCTACAGGAACGCGGCGTCAGCATCTGGGACGAATGGGCCGACGCCGACGGCGAACTCGGACCCGTGTACGGTAAGCAATGGCGCTCGTGGGCCGCGCCGGACGGCCGGGTGATCGACCAGATGGCGGCCGTGGTGCAGAGCCTGAAGACCAACCCGAACAGCCGCCGCCATATCGTCACGGCCTGGAACCCGGCCGAGGTCGAGGACATGGCCCTGCCGCCCTGCCATTGCCTGTTCCAGTTCTTCGTCGCCGACGGCAAGCTGAGCTGCCAGCTCTACCAGCGCTCGGCCGACGTGTTCCTGGGCGTGCCGTTCAACATCGCCAGCTATGCGCTGCTGACGATGATGGTGGCCAAGGTCTGCGGCCTGGAGCCGGGGGAATTCGTGCACACCCTGGGCGACGCGCACCTCTACCTGAACCACCTGGATCAGGCGCGGCTGCAACTGTCACGCGACCCGCTGCCCCTGCCCGTCATGCGCATCGCCGAGCGCACCGATCTGTTCGCCTTCGAGTACGAGGACTTCAAGCTCGAAGGCTACAAGGCCCATCCGTCGATCGCCGCTCCGATCGCCGTCTAGCCATGAATCCGCCGCTGACCCTCAGGGACCTCACGCAATCGGCGGCGGAGATCGAGGACATCTATGCCGGCAAGTACGGCATCGCCCGTGACGACGACTGGTATCTGCTGAAGCTTCAGGAGGAGCTGGGCGAGCTGGCCCAGGCCCACCTGCGCCTGTCCGGCCGCGGTCGCGGAGACGCCTCGGAACACGACCGCAGCGACGAAGCCGCCGACGTCCTCTGCATGCTGCTGCTCTACTGCCGCCGCTTCGGCATCGACCCGGACACGGCCGTGCGGCGCAAATGGCTGAAGTGGCTCGAACCCGCCGCCTGATCCTTGGCCGTTCACGCTCACCAAGGAGCAGAGGACCAAGGGCCGGGATTGGTGACACCGCACGGCGTGAGCTAGAGACACCATCATGTCTTCCGTGATCCTCGCCGCCGGTCCCATAGCGCGCGCCCGCAACGGCGTCATCGGCCGCGACGGCGCCCTGCCCTGGCGGCTGAAGTCGGACCTGGCGATCTTCCGCGCCGTGACCATGGGCAAGCCGGTGATCATGGGCCGCAAGACATGGGAGAGCCTGCCGAAGAAGCCCCTGGTCGGCCGCACCAACATCGTGCTCAGCAAGGATGGATCGTTCGAGCCGGTGGGCGCCCTGGTCTGCGAGGACTTCGGCGAGGCCGTCGCCATCGCACGCGAGCAGGCCGAGGAGGACGGGGCGTCCGAGGTCTGCGTCATCGGCGGCGCCTCGCTG
>DASVNS010000472.1:0-3767 GCA_036383735.1 Phenylobacterium sp.
TTCGTCGCGAGAAACAGTGAAGTCGGGCGCCTTTAAGGACAGGCGGCCATGACGTTCAAGGATTAATGGGGTTCAAGCGCCAACCACGCCCTCATCCTCGAGCGTCCGCAGGCTGGCGCGCAGCCAGGTCAGGCAGACGACCGCGAAGAGGCCGGCGAGCAGGGTGCGCATCAGGAACAGCATCACCGCGGATTGGGCGTCGTGCGCCGCCAGCCGCGACAGGGCCGAGAGCACCAGGCCCACGACCAGCGGCAGGCCGAACGTCGCGCCCAGGGCCACGTTGCGGGCCAGCCGCCAGCTGGGCTTGCCGTCCTTGCCCCACTGCATCGGCATTCGGGCGTTCGCCGGAACCCGCCTGAGGGCGCTGCGGCTGGTGGAGGCGATCAGGGCCATGGCGAGGATCCACAGGCCGTCGGCGACGAAGTGCAGGGCGGTGAGCATCTAGACGGTCACCTGCGTGCCCATCTCGACCACCCGGCCGGGCGGGATCTTGTAGAAGTCGGTCGGGTTGGCGGCGTTCTTCATCAGGAAGATGAACAGCTTGTCTTGCCAGAGCGGCATGCCCGACTGGGCCGACGGCACGACCGAGCGGCGGCCGAGGAAGAAGCTGGTGGCCATGATGTCGAACTTCAGCCCCTGCTTGCGGCACAGGCCCAGCGCCTTGGGGATGTTCGGGCTCTCCATGAAGCCGTAGCCGATGATCACCTTCTTGAAGTCTTCGTTCACCGGCTCGATCCGCACCCGGTTCTCGTCGCTCACCCGCGGCGTCTCGGCGGTGTGCACCGACAGGATGATGTTCTTCTCGTGCAGCACCTTGTTGTGCTTGAGGTTGTGCATCAGCGCGACGGGGGCGGTGTCGGGGTCGCTGGTCAGGAAGATGGCCGTGCCGGGCGCGCGGTGCGGCGCGCGGGCCTTCAGGATGTCGGCCAGCTCGGTGAGAGAGACGCTGTCGCGGCGGGTCTTGTCGGTGAGGATCTGGGCGCCGCGGTTCCAGGTCCACATCACCACGATGAGACAGGCCCCCATCGCCAGGGGCAGCCACGCGCCGTGGAAGAATTTCAGCAGGTTCGAGGTGATGAAGACCACGTCGAGCATGCCGAACAGCGTGGAGGCCGCCACCGCCTGCCAGACCGGCCGCTTCCACATGTAGCGGACGATGTAGAAGAACAGCAGGGTGTCGACGAACATCGAGCCGGTCACCGCGATGCCGTAGGCCGAGGCGAGGTTGGACGAGTTCTGGAACATGGCGATCAGGACCAGCACGCCCACCAGCAGGAACGTATTCACCTGCGGCACATAGATCTGCCCGGCCTGGGTCTCGGAGGTCCGGCGGATGTCGATGCGGGGGAACAGGCCCAGCGACACCGCCTGCTGGGTCATGGAGAACGCGCCGGTGATCACGGCCTGGCTGGCGATGACGGCGGCCATGGTGGCCAGGGTCAGGACTGGCCAGTAGGCGACGTCGGGGATCATGTGGAAGAACGGGTTGGTCCGGGCCTCGGGATTGGACAGCACCAGGGCGCCCTGTCCGAAATAGTTCAGCACCAGCGCCGGCAGCACCAGCACCAGCCAGGCCGCCTGGATCGGCTTCTTCCCGAAATGGCCCATGTCGGCATAGAGCGCCTCGGCGCCGGTGACGGCGAGGAAGACGCTGCCCAGGATGACGAAACCCAGGAACCCGTTGTCGATCAGGAACTTGACGCCAAAGTGGGGTGACAGGGCGCGGAAGATCGAGAGGTCGTCGGCGATGTGGTAGACGCCCAGGGCGGCCAGCGTCAGGAACCAGACGGCGGTGATCGGCCCGAACAGCTTCGCCACCATGGCCGTGCCCCGCGATTGCACGACGAACAGGCCGACCAGGATGCCGGCCGAGATGGCCTGCACCATGCCCTGGTCCAGGCGCGCGCCGACGCCTGGCGCCAGCTTCAGGCCTTCCACCGCGCCCATCACGGACACGGCGGGGGTGATGATGCCGTCGCCGTAGAACAGCGCCGCGCCGAGCACGCCCAGGAAGAAGATGATCCGCGAGCGCCCGCCCGGGCTGACCCGCTGGGCGAGGGCCATCAGCGCCAGGGTGCCGCCTTCGCCCTTGTTGTCGGCCCGCATCAGGAACACGACGTACTTGATCGTCACGATCAGGATCAGCGCCCAGGTGATCAGCGAGACGACGCCGAGCACGGCTTCCTCGCCGCCCCCGCCGCCGCGGCTGTGCCCCAGCGCCTCGCGCATGGCGTAGAGCGGGCTGGTCCCGATATCCCCGAACACCACGCCGATGGACCCGAGCGCCAGCGCCCAGAATCCTTCCTTGTGTGAGCTGTGCCCGTTGGGGGATTGCGACGTGTCTTCGAACGCCTTTTGGGCGTCGACGGCCGGATCAGCCATCCAAAATCTCCGAAGGGTCCCGAGAGACCCTCGTGGCGGCCCGATGCCGTCGCGGCGGGCGCGCTTACACCCAATCCGGACACCGTTCAATGACACGGCGCCGATCGGGATCGTCGCAGCCCAGCTTGCGCCTTGAACGGTTCATCTGGCGCGCGGGTTTCGAGGCAGATGTTTCGGGGGCGGCGAAGGGATCGAAAGCTGGCGCTGGCGACCGGCGCTTCGGCCGGGCGTTTCAGTGCCCGTAGGGGTTCGCCACGCCGGGGAGGATGAAGCCCGTGGTGCTCTCGGCGAAGCCCGCCAGGATGAACTGGACCGCCAGGGCGCAGAGGATCAGGCCCAGGACGCGCACCACGATGGTCAGGCCGATGCGCCCCAGGATGCGGGTGAGGATCGGCGTCGCCAGGAACGACAGGCAGGTGGCCAGCGCCACGGCGCCGATCACGCCCACCCCGATGAAGGCGCCCTGCAGCCCGAAGACCCGCGCCTGGCTGGCGTAGATCACCACGGTCGAGATCGCCCCGGGGCCGATCAGCAGCGGCATGGCGAACGGCACGATCATCCGCTCGAACCGCTTGCGCACATAGGCGCGGCCCGACGCCGCCGGCGCGTCCGCAGCCTCGGTGAAGGTGGCGGCGAAGTCGTCGCGGGCCATTTCGAGGCCCAGCAGGAAGAGGATCACGCCGCCCGCGATCCGGAACGCCGGCAAGGAGATGCCAAAGAACTCCAGCAGGCTCAGGCCGGAGAAATAGAACAAGGTCAGGAAGCCCAGGGCGAACAGCGAGATATAGAGCGAGATCCAGGCGCGATCGCGCGGCTTCGCCCCTGCCGTCGCCGCCGCGAACAGCGGGACGTTGCCGACCGGATCGATCAGCGCGAACAGGGCGACGAAGAAGTTGACCGCGAACTCGCCCTGGCTCATTCCACGCTCTTAGCCCAGATCGAAGACTGCGGACCATACCCCGCCAGAAACCGGAGCCCCCCATGGCCGCCGCAACCGTGCTCGCGTCGTCGTCCGCCAAGGCCGATCCGCGCCTGATCGTCCCGCTGGACCTGCCCTCGGCGGACGGGGCCCGCACCATGGTCCAGGCGCTGGGCGACGCGGTCTCGTTCTACAAGGTGGGGTTGGAACTGTTCGCAGGGGGTGAGGGCGTGGCCCTGGCCCATGAGCTGAAGGCGGCGGGCAAGCAGGTGTTCCTGGACTGGAAGCTGCACGACATCGGCACGACGGTTCAGCGCGCCGCGGCGGTGCTGGCGGAATCGGGCTGCGACTTCCTCACGGTCCACGGCGAGCCCCAGGTCATGGCTTCGGCCGTGCGCGGCCGCGGCAGGTCGAGCCTGAAGATCCTGGCGGTGACGGTGCTGACCAGCCTGACCGACGAAGACCT
>DASVNS010000473.1:0-9397 GCA_036383735.1 Phenylobacterium sp.
TGGATAGCGCGGACCCCGGCGTCCAGCCAGGCCTCCAGCGCGGCCGTCGCATGGTCGTCGGTCCGTGAGTTATGGGCGTTGTCGATGAAGGTGGTGATGCCGGCATCGATCCCGCCGATGGCCGTCAGGAGGCTGCCAACATAGATGTCGATGGGCCGGTAGTGGGGCGCGAAACTGAAGTGCGTGGCGCAGCAGTAGTCCATCAGGTTGTCCGAGTTCGGATTCAGATGGCGTAGCTGGGCTTCCCAGGAATGACGGTGGCAATCGACGAATCCAGGGGTGATGATCATGTCGCGGGCGTCGATGACGTCGGTGCCCTCGGACGATAGTGACGGGCCGATCGCAGCAATTTTGCTGCCTTCGATCAGGACGTCTCCGTGTTCGAGATCGCCGACTGTCTCGTCCATGCTGATGATCGTGCCGCCCTTGAGCAGCAGGCGATTCCGATCGAGGGGCGGAAGCGGCTCGAGTGGACACAGGGCCCGGTCAATCGAAAACACGTTCATTTCCCCCGTCGCCGCGGCGCCAAGCCAATCTCACCCGCCAATGAAGCCGAGAAGCGCGGCGTTCGGCACGCCCCGAACAGAAGGCCCAGCGCCTGCCCAGGATCCTCTCCACCCGTATCTGGTGGCCCCCCCCGGCCCGCCCTACGACGGGTGAGACCGACGCCCGCGGGCGCCATCACCCCAGCCGCACCATCCGTTTGCCAAGGTTGTCGCCGCGCAGCAGCCCGATCAGGGCTCCGGGTGTGTTCTCCAGCCCGTCGAGGATATCTTCCTTGACCCTCAACTGGCCGGAGGCGACCCAGGCCTGCAGGTCCTGCAGCGCCCGCTCGCGCTGGCCGTAATAATCCATGACCAGGAAGCCGCGCAGCGTCAGGCGCTTCATGAGCATCCGGATGGCCATCGTGCGCACGACGTAGGGCGGGGCGTCTGTGTCGTAGAACGAGATCGCCCCGCAGCCAACCACGCGGCCATGCACGTTCATGTTGAACAGGCAGGTGTCCAGGATTTCGCCGCCGACATTGTCGAAATAGACGTCGATCCCGTCTGGCGTCGCCTCTTTGAGCTGACGCCTGAGGTCGCCGGCCTTGTAGTCGAGCGCCACGTCGAACCCCAGATCCTTCGTCAGCCAGGCGCACTTTTCGGCGCCGCCGGCGATGCCGATCACCCGGCACCCTTTGATCTTGGCGATCTGGCCGACCAGCGAGCCCACCGCTCCCGCCGCTCCCGAGACCACGACGGTCTCCCCGGCCTTCGGCTCGCCACAGTCCAGCAGGCCGAAATAGGCCGTGAGCCCGGGGTCGCCGTAGACGCTCATCAAGTGGGTCACCGGCGCCAGGTTCGGCAGCTTGGTGAGCTCGCGAGCGGGCAAGGCCGCATAGTCCTGCCAGCCGAGGTCGCCTGTAACCAGGTCGCCGGGCTTCAGCGAGGAATCCTTCGACTCGACCACCTCGCCCAATGCCAATGCCGCCATGACCTGGCCGGCGCTCAGGGCCGGACGGTAGGTCGCCCCCATCATCCAAGCCCGATTGGCAGGGTCGATCGAGATGTACCGCGTGCGAAGTAAGGCCTCGCCTTCCGCAGCACGCGGGCGTGGAGTCTCGACAATCCTGAAGTTCTCCAGGGTGAGCGAACCCTGCGGCAATCGATCGAGCAGGATCTGGCGGTTGGCTTCGGACATGGAGGGCTCCCAGGTTGGCGGTCGACGCCGGCCGGGCCAAGGTCCAGGCGAGCGACGCTTTGATCGACTTGCTACATGTCAGTGCCCTCGCGCGGCGTGAATAGTACGCCCGAAGCGGTGAATAATATTCACTTTAAACAACCTTCAGATTGATGTTCAGACGGTCCTGGCTGCGTTTGGGGTCGCGAAGTAAATCGCCGCGCCGAAACTCAGAATAGAGCTGTCAATAACTCGGTGTCCGGGGCCAAGGGCATTATGACCTGGCTGGTCGACCGGAGCCATTCGGAGGAAACCCATGGACAAGATTCTTACAGGCAAGGTCGCTCTCGTGACTGGCGGCTCGCGCGGCCTCGGTGTCGCGATCGCGGGCGCGCTGGCCGACCAGGGCGCCGACGTGGCGATCAGCTATGTTGCCTCCGACGACAAGGCCGCCGCGGTCGTCGCGAGCCTGAAGGCCAAGGGCGTCCGCGCGATTGCCATCAAGAGCGACCAAGCCGACCCGGAGGCCGCCGAGCCGCTCGTGGCCCGCGTCGTCGGTGAGCTCGGAAAGATCGACATCCTGGTGAACAACGCCGCCATCGCCCTGGAGGGCGGGCGGATCGACGCTAAGAGCTACGACATCGCGGAAATGAACCGGCAATGGGCCATCAACGTCGGTGGCACGCTCTCCAGAATTCGCGCGGCCGCGCGACACCTGCCGGAAGGCGGCCGAATCATCTCGATCGGCTCCGCCATGGGCAGCCGCACGGCCTATCCCGGTTCGGCGGACTATGCCGGCACCAAGGCGGCGATCGTCGGTTTCTCTCGCGGCGCAGCGCGGGATCTCGGTCGGCGCAGCATCACGGTCAACGTCGTGGAGTCCGGCATCATGGAGACCGACATGATGAAGGCTCTGGCGCCGAACGGCGTGCCGCCCGCTATCCTCGACCTCATGGCGCTCGGACGTATCGCGAAGGTGGAGGAAATCGCCGCCGCCGTGGTTTTTCTGGCGTCGCCGGCGGCAAGTTACATCACCGGCTCGGTGATAGCGGCGAGCGGGGGGGCTCTCGCATGAGAGACCTTATCCGGGGCTTCGCGCCGGCCCGCGCGGCCGAACGCTATCGTGTGGCCTCTTGCACAGGCCTTCGACCAACCCCGCAGAGGCCAACGGCAGATCGTGACCAGTAAAATGACGCCCAGAAACCCCTTCGATCTTACCGGCAAGACCGCCCTCATCACTGGCGGGTCACGCAGCCTCGGCCTGCAGATCGCCGAGGCGCTTGGTGAAGCTGGCGCGCGCCTGGTGATCTCCTCGCGCAGCGCCGTGGAACTCGAAACCGCGAAAGCCCACCTGGAAGCGCGCGGCGTGACTGTGGACTATGTCGCCGCCGACAACAGCAGTGAGGCGGACATCCTGCGACTGGCCGACGAGGCCCTCGGCAAGCTCGGGCGGGTCGATATCCTGGTGAACAACGCCGGGACCGTCTGGCTCGCGCCAGCCGAGGATCACTCGATCGAGGAATGGGACAAGCTGATGAATCTCAATGTTCGTTCATTGTTCATCCTGTCGCAGCAGGTCGCCAAGCGCTCGATGATCCCCAACCGCTGGGGGCGCATCCTCAACGTCGCCTCGATCGCGGGTCTGCGCGGCTCCCCCGGAATGGTGGCCTACAATGCCTCGAAAGGCGCGGTCGTAAACTTCACCCGCGGCTTGGCGGCGGACTGGGGCCCGCACGGGATCACGGTCAATGCCCTCGCTCCGGGCGTGTTCCCCTCGAAGCTGACCGCGGATTTCATCGAGACCCCGGCCCTCGATCGGATGATCCGCGCTACGCCCCTTCGCCGTATTGGCGATGACCAGGACCTAAAGGGCGCGGCGCTTCTGTTCGCATCCGACGCCGGCAAGCACATCACTGGCCAAATCCTAGCCATTGACGGTGGTGTTACCGCGGTCTGACCGCCAAGCGCCGCCGCGGATAGGGCGGACGGCACCTTCTGCAAGGAACCTTGCCTGCAGGGGATCCGCTCGGAGTCGCGGCTGACGCCGTGCTCCGGGCGGCCATCGCGGCGCGCGCGGACACCTTCGACAAGGCGATGCGCAAGGGGATGCGCCTGCCAGCCTAGGCCAGGCCGTTCGATCGCCAACTTAGCCTTCTTCTAGGAACTCTATTCATGAGCTCGAAGCTTTTCACGCCGGTGTCTATCGGCGCTCTCCGTCTGCGCAACCGCATCGTGATGGCGCCGATGACCCGTTCGAGGGCGGGGGCCGACGGGGCGCCCAGCGATCTCGTGCCGCTCTACTACGCTCAGCGCGCGTCGGCGGGCCTGATCATCACCGAGGGCGTCAGTCCCTCGGCGATCGGCAGGGGCTACCTGATGACGCCTGGGATCTGGTCCGACGAACAGGCCGAAGGCTGGCGCCGGGTCACCGACGCGGTCCACCGCGAAGGCAGTCTCATCTCGCTGCAACTCATGCACACGGGGCGCATCTCCAATGTCGGCGCGCTCCCGGATGATGCCGACCCGGTCGCCCCCTCCCCAGTCAAGGCCGAGGGTCTGGGGTTCTCCCTGAACGGACCGCAGCCCTTTCGCATGCCGCGCGCGCTGACCACCGCCGAGGTGCAGGAGACGATCGCCGACTATGGGCGTGCGGCCCGACGGGCGCGCGAGGCGGGGTTCGACGCGGTCGAGCTGCATTGTTCCACCGGCTACCTGCCGGAGCAGTTCCTGGCGTCGAAGACCAATCACCGGGACGATCGCTATGGCGGTTCGATCGAGAACCGCGCCCGCTTCGTGATCGAGACCCTCGAAGCGCTGATCGAGGTGATGGGCGCCGACCGGGTCGGCATCAAGCTCTCGCCGGAGTTCGGCTTCAACGACCTCACCGACGCGACGCCACAGGAAACTTACCGACACCTCGTGCAGACGATCGCGCCGATGGGGCTCGCCTATCTGAACGTCGCGCTTGGGAACGTCGATTTTGACTACCACGGCCTGTTCAGGCCGCTGTTCCCCGGGAGCTATCTGTACGGCTCCGGTTTGACCAAGGGAAAAGCCGATAATCTGCTTGAGTCCGGGGCCGCCGATGCTGCGGTCTTCGGCGCGCTCTTTGTCGCCAACCCCGATCTGCCCCGCCGTTTCGAGCAGGACGCCGCACTCAATTCGCCGGACCCGAAGACTCTGTATGGCGGGGCCGCCCAGGGTTACATCGACTATCCGGCGCTCGAAGCACCATAGCCTGCCTCCGGCGACTTGATGGCGATGGATGCCTTCAGGTGCGGCCTGGAAAGCGGCGCGCCCGGGGCGCACGATCCATCCACGGCAAGCGTCGTCGCGCGGCTGAAAAACTCTAAGAATTGGGGGAGGCCGCCATGCGCTGGTGGAGTCCGGCATAGATCCGGAGCGGGTCGGGGTCCGGGTGCTGGAAGCCGTGCAGAACGGCGAGCGCTACATCTTCACCCATCCCGACCTGCGCGCCCCGACCCAGGCGCGGTTCGCCGCGATCATAGCCGGCTTCGACGCCGCCGACGCCAGCCCCGCGCTCAAGGGCACAGACCACAAGACCCCCGACATCTCAGGGCCCGTCCCATGACCGTCCAGGTCCCCGCCCTCAACCCAACAGCACGACCCAACAGCCTCAATCTCTGCGTCTGCGGCGCAGAGCGGGTTTCCCACGCCGGCCCACTTGCAGAAGGACATCGTAGGGCTCCGCCCTCGGCGCACTTCGGAGCGGCTTCCGCCCAGCTTCGGGCGAAGCAAGGACCGGCAAGTTTGCAGGGCTGGAAGCCCTGCAGCCGGTTCCCCGCGAAGCCGCCCCTCCGTTTGCACACCCGGTCTCGCCGACGGGCAGGGCTGCAGGCGCGCCTTGCGCCTGCAAGCCATGCCCCAAAGGAGCAGGACCATGACCCAACAGACCGAAGTCATTCATCAGGACGGCGACGTCATCGACGTGCCGCTGGGCAAGCTGAAGAAGTCGCCGCGCAACGCGCGGCGGACCCCGCACGCGGAGGCCGACATCGAAGCCCTGGCCGCCAGCATCGCGGTGAAGGGCGTCCTTCAGGCGCCAGTGGTGGAGCCCGAGACGGACGCGGGCGGAGCGCCGACCGGCTGCTATCTGGTGACCATCGGAGAGGGGCGCCGCTTGGCGCTCGTCCTGCTGGCCAAGCGCAAGCAGATCAAAAAGACCGAGCCGGTCCGCTGCGTCGTGGACCTGAACAACGACCCGCACGAGATCAGCCTGGACGAGAACGTCACCCGCGCCGGCATGCACCCGGCTGACCAGTTCGAAGCCTTTCGGCGGCTGTCGGAAGAGCGCGGCCTGTCGGCTGAGGAGATCGGCGCCCGGTTCGGCGTCTCGGTCCAGGTCGTGCGCCAGCGGCTTCGGCTCGGCGCCGTCAATCCGGCCTTGATGGACCTCTACCGGGCGAGCGAGTTGAACCTCGACCAGATGATGGCCTTCGCGGTCAGCGAGGATCACGCCCGGCAGACGCAGGTGTTGGAGCAGCTGGGGGCGCACCGTCCGGCCTACCTGATCCGCCGGACCATGACCGAAACCAAGGTGTCGGCGAGCGACCGGCGCGCGATCTTCATCGGCGCCGAAATCTACGGCGAGGCGGGCGGGACCGTCCTGCGCGACCTATTCACGGAAGACGGCGGCGGCTGGTTCGAAGACCCGACCCTGCTGGACCGGCTGGTCGCCGAGAAGCTGGCCGGGATCGCGACGGAGGTGCGTGAGAAGGAGGGGTGGAAGTGGGCCGAGCCGCACATCGACTTCCCCCGCGCACTGGGGTTCGCCCGCGTCTACCCGCATCCGGTGGAGCGTTCGGACGAGGATAAGGCGCAGATGGATGCCCTCTCCGAGGAATACGACGCCCTGGTCAGCGGGTGGGATGCGGTCGAGGAGCTTCCGCCCAAAGTCGAGGCGCGCTTCAAGGAGATCGACGCGGCGCTCGACGCCTTCGGGGACGGCACAGCCTACGATCCGGAAGAGATCGCACGCGGCGGGGTGTTCGTCATCCTCGGCCAGGACGGCGTGGCCCGCATCGAGCGCGGGCTGATCCGGCCCGAGGACGTTCCCGCGCCCGAGCCGGCCCCGGACGCGGACCCCGTTGGAGGCGAGGCTAGGCCGCACGGCGACGACGAGGGGGAGGAGATCGACCCGGAGGTCGAGGAGCTGGAGGAGGATGCCGGCGCGCCGCTCTCGGAGCGGCTGGTCCTCGACCTGACGGCGCATCGCACGCTGGCGCTGCGGGACGCCCTGGCGACCAACGCGACGGTGGCGCTGTCGGCGGTGGTCCACGCCCTGGTCTTGTTCGCCTTCTATCCGGCCTACGAGCGGCCCACCTGCCTGGAGATTAAGGGCGTGTCCGCCTACCTCGACGGCCACGCGCCGGGCATCGACGACACCCGCGCCGGGCGCAGCGTCGCTGAGCGGCATGCGGCCTGGGCGGGCCGCGTGCCCAAGGCGGCGGACGACCTCTGGGCGTTCGTGCAGGGGTTGGCGGCGACGGACCTGCTGGACCTCCTGGCCCACTGCGCGAGCCTGACGGTGAACGCGGTGCGGGCGCCCTTCGACCGCAAGCCCGGCGCCTGGGCGCATGCGGACTGGCTGGCGGAGGCCGTGGACCTCGACATGACCGGCTACTGGTCGCCCACCGTGGCGAGCTACCTGGGTCGCGTCACCAAGGCCAGGATCGGCGAGGCCGTGCACGAGGCGGTGTCGAACGAGGCGGCCGAGCGGATCGGCGGCCTGAAGAAGCCCGATATGGCGTCCGAGGCCGAGGCGCTGCTGGCCGGGAAAGGCTGGCTGCCGAGCCTGCTTCGCGCGCCGGTCCCGGTGGAGCCTGCGGTTCAATCGGAGGCGCCGAGCCTGACCGAAGAAGCCGCCTAGCGGGGAGCCGCGTCTTGCGGCTCTCATCCCTCTGACTTTGGGCCGTACCGCCGCGAGGCGGGCGGCCCTTCTTCTGCGTGCAGTGCGTCCAACGTCGCTGGTTGATGTGGTCCGGTCGCCGGGCCGATCTCCTGACCTTCGCAACCGGCCCATGCCGCCTCTCTGGCCTGATAGCGCCGAGGGGTTCGGGCCGTTCCGGCCCCACTGAGCGCCGCAACGCCGGCTCTTCGACTTCTTTCCCCTGGCGCCTGCGGCGCCATTCCTCGCGCAGCAAACAAGTCGTCGCCGGCGTCCTCCGCTGCGCTGCGGGCCTGCGGCTGCGGCGCTCAGCGCCCCTCGCCCTCGAAATCGCCATCGAGGCCGCGATGGGCGCGGTCCGAGGACCAAGGAGACTTCACCATGGCGACCATCGGCACCTTCACCAAGGACGACGCCGGCAACTACAACGGCGCGATCAAGACCCTGACCCTCAACGTCAAGTCCGCCGTCCTGCGCAAGGTCGAGAAGGACAACGACAAGGCCCCCGACTTCCGCATCTTCTCCGGCCAGACCGAATTCGGCGCCGCCTGGATGAAGACCTCCCGCGAGGATCGGGCCTACCTCTCGGTTAAGCTGGACGACCCGAGCTTTCCGGCGCCGATCTACGCCAGCCTGGTCGACGCCGACGAGGGCTACAGCCTGATCTGGTCGCGGCCTTCCAGCGCCAACTGATTTCCCGCAGAGCGCCCCGCCGACCCGGGCGGGGCGTCGCTTTCCCCAAAATCCAAACCACAGGAGGCCGCCATGACGCGCCCTCACGAGAGTTCACGCCCCGACCCCAAGCCAGACCTCTACAGCCGGGTCACCAACGCCATCATCGCCGAGCTGGAAAACGGCGTCCAGCCCTGGACCAAGCCCTGGTCCGCCGAGCACCTGGCGGGCCGGATCACCCGGCCGCTCCGCTCCACCGGCGAGCCCTACAGTGGGATCAATGTCGTCCTGCTCTGGGCCGAGGCGGTCAACCGGGGCTTCACGGCGCCGATCTGGATCACCTTTCGCCAGGCGCTGGCCCTCGGCGGTCACGTCCGCAAGGGCGAGCACGGCTCGACGGTGGTCTACGCCAACCGGGTCACCCGCACTGAGTCCGGTGACGATGGCCAGGACGTCGAGCGCCAGATCCCGTTTCTGAAGGCCTACACCGTCTTCAACGTCGATCAGGTCGAAGGCCTGCCCGCCCACTTCTATGCTGTGGCGGAACCCAAGCTCGACGCTCGCCAACGGATCGATCACGCCGAGGCCTTCTTCGCGGCCACCGGCGCCGACATCCGACATGGCGGCGACCAAGCCTACTACGCCGTCCATCCCGACTACGTGCAGATGCCGCCATTCGAGTGCTTCGAGGACCCGCAGGCCTACTACGCGACGCTGGCCCACGAATGCACCCATTGGACCCGGCACCCGACGCGCCTCGACCGGGACGTCGGCCGCAAGCGCTGGGGCGACGACGGCTACGCCCGAGAAGAGCTGGTCGCCGAACTCGGCGCCGCCTTCCTCTGCGCCGACCTCGGGCTGGAACTCGGGCCCCGGTCTGACCACGCCAGCTACATCGCGAGCTGGCTGGAGGTGCTGAAGGACGACCGGCGGTTCATCTTCACCGCGGCGGCGCATGCCCAGCGGGCGGCCGACTTCCTTCAGGCTCGCCAGCCGCACGCGACCAGCGGTGTCTAACCATCGCAGGGCCGAGCGCGGTCGCGCTCGGCCCTTTGCACCGGGGATTTAGGTGGAAGCGCCAGGGTGCTTGTCGGGGCAGTTGATCACACCTTCCACGATCCAGTCCTGGAACTCGCCGACCAGCCGGATGTCCGT